>NZ_JBEZDN010000102.1:0-28724 GCF_040648315.1 Pseudonocardia sp. NPDC049154 | reverse complement strand
CGTCACTCCTCGAGGCCCGGCCGACCGGCGCGCTCGCTCACGAGGTGTGAGCGAGCGCGCCGTTCCCCCGGGGTTCAGCCCATCGTCTTCGCGCCGTCGATGGCCTCGCGGATGATGTCGGCGTGGCCGGCGTGCTGGGAGGTCTCGGCGATCACGTGGAGGATCACCCGGCGCAACGACCACTCGGCGCCCTGCTCGAACCAGGGGGCACTGGGGAGGGGGCGGCTGGCGTCGAGGTCCCCGGTGGTGACGATCTCGTCGGTGGCGGCGGCGACCCGGTCGTACTGCTCCAGCAGCGCCGGGAGGGTGTCGGCGTCGGTCAGCAGGAACCGCGTGTCCACGAACTCACCGGACTCCATCGCGGCCCGCATGGCCTCCTCGTCGAAGTCGCCGAAGTCCGCGTCGCCGCCCATCGCACCCGGCTTGCCGAGTGCGAAGTCGACCCAGCTCTGCTCCGTGTCCGCGACGTGCTTGATCAGCGACGCGAGGGTCAGCTCGCTGACGGTGCTGCGGGTGCGCGCCTGCTCCTCGGTCACGCCGGCGACGGTCTGCCGCAGGAAGTTGCGGTGCCGGCGCAGCGACTCCAGCAGGTCCGCGCGCTCGCGGGTGAGGGTGGTGGTCATGGCGGCCTCCTCGCGTCGGGCAGCAGGTCGGGCGGGCACCGTACCGCGATCTCCGGACATCCAGCGGCCATTTCGGACACACGAACGGCGCTCCCGCTCACTACGTATGAGCGAGAGCGCCGCTCGCCGTCACAGGAACCGGGTCAGCTGACCGGCACCACGTCCGGCGCACCCATCCGGGCGGAGTCGGCGGTGGCGTCGTCGGGCATGGTCTGGCTCTCCCGCTCGGCGGCGACCCGCCCGCGGTAGTGCTCGACCTCCTTGGCCTTCTGCTCCTCGGTCCAGCCGAGCACCGGGGCGATCAGATCGGCGGCCTCCTGCGCGGCGCCGAGGCCGCGGTCGAAGGTCTCGATGCTCGTGCGGGTGCGCCGGGTGAGCACGTCGTCGAGGTGCATCGCGCCCTCGTGCGAGGCCGCGTACACGATCTCGGCGCGCAGGTGGTCCGGGGCCCCGGCCAGCGGCTCGCCGAGGGTCTTGTCCTCGGTGACCAGGTCGAGCACCTCGTCGATCAGCGAGCCGTACCGGCCGAGCAGGTCCTGGATCCGGGCCGGGTGCAGGCCCGAGCGCTCGGCGAGGACGTGCACCGAGTTCTGCAGCGCCTCCCAGCCCTCGGCGCCGAGCAACGGCACGTCCTTGGTCACGGACTCGGGCACCTTGGCGTCGAGGCCGTGCACGGCGGCGTCGACGGCGTCCTTCGCCATCACCCGGTAGGTCGTGTACTTCCCGCCGGCCACGACGACCAGCCCGGGCACCGGCGTGGCGACGGCGTGCTCGCGCGAGAGCTTCGACGTCGTGTCCGACTCGCCCGCCAGCAGCGGCCGCAGCCCCGCGTAGACGCCCTCGACGTCCTCGTGGGTCAACGGCTGCTCCAGCACGGAGTTGACGTGTTCGAGCAGGTAGTCGATGTCCGCCTTCGACGCAGCCGGGTGGGCCTTGTCGAGGTCCCAGTCGGTGTCGGTGGTGCCGATGATCCAGTGCCGGCCCCACGGGATCACGAACAGCACCGACTTCTCGGTGCGCAGGATCAGCCCGGAGTCCGAGCGGATCCGGTCCCGCGGCACCACCAGGTGGATGCCCTTCGACGCGCGGACGTGGAACCGGCCGCGCTCGCCGGCCAGGCCCTGGGTCTCGTCCGTCCACACGCCGGTGGCGTTGATGACCTGCTTGGCCCGCACCCTGATCGTGTCGCCGGTCTCGAGGTCGTGGACCTCGGCGCCGATGACGCGGCCGGACTCCTTGAGCAGCCCGACCACCCGGGCCCGGGTGGCCACGTGCGCCCCGTAGGCCGCCGCCGTGCGGGCGACGAACATGGTGTGGCGGGCGTCGTCGACCTGGGCGTCGTAGTACTGCAGGGCGCCGACGAGGGCGTCCTTGCGCAGCGACGGCACGATCCGCCGCGCGCCGCGGCGGGTGAGGTGCCGGTGGTGCGGCACGCCCCGGGACTGCCCGGAGAGCAGCCCGAGGGTGTCGTAGAGCGCCACGCCGGAGCCCGCGTACAGCCGCTCCCACAGGTGGTGCTGGAGCGGGTAGATGAACGGCACCGGGTGAACCAGGTGCGGGGCGAGCTTCTGGATCAGCAGCCCCCGCTCCTGGAGCGCCTCCGCGACGAGCCGGAAGTCCAGCATCTCCAGGTAGCGCAGGCCGCCGTGGATGAGCTTCGAGCTCCGGCTCGACGTCCCGGACGCGAAGTCCCGCGCCTCGACGAGGCCGACGCGCAGGCCGCGGGTGGCGGCGTCGAGGGCAGCACCGCTGCCCACGACACCGCCGCCGACGACGAGAACGTCGAGCTCCTCCCGGGCCATGTCCTCCAGCGCCCGGGTCCGGGCGGCGGGGGAGAGCGCGACGGATCTCATGTTCAGGTCTTCCTTTCCGGACGACGGCGTTCCTACTCGACGTCCACCCAGTCCAACGTCCGCTGGACCGCCTTCTTCCACTGGGCGTACCCGGTCGCACGCTGTTCGTCGCTCCAGGCCGGGTCCCAGTGCTTCGACTCGTTCCAGTTCTCGCGCATCTCGTCGGTGTCCTTCCAGAACCCGACGGCCAGTCCCGCGGCGTACGCGGCGCCGAGCGCGGTGGTCTCGGCGACGACGGGCCGGGAGACCTGCACGCCCAGGACGTCCGCCTGGATCTGCATGCACAGCTCGTTGGCGGTGACACCGCCGTCGACCTTGAGGACCTCCAGGTGCACCCCGGAGTCCTTCTCCATCGCGTCGGCCACGTCCTTGCTCTGGTAGCAAATGGCCTCGAGCGTGGCCCGGGCCAGGTGGGCGTTGGTGTTGTAGCGCGACAGCCCGACGATCGCGCCGCGGGCGTCGGACCGCCAGTACGGGGCGAACAGGCCGGAGAACGCCGGCACGAAGTAGACCCCGCCGTTGTCCTCGACCTGGCGGGCCAGGGACTCCGACTGGGCGGCACCGGAGATGATCCCCAGCTGGTCGCGCAGCCACTGCACGGCCGAGCCGGTGACGGCGATCGAGCCCTCCAGGGCGTAGACCGCCGGCTCGTCGCCGAACCGGTAGCAGACCGTGGTCAGCAGGCCGGAGTCCGACCGGACGAGCTCGGTCCCGGTGTTGAGCAGCATGAAGTTGCCTGTGCCGTAGGTGTTCTTGGCCTCGCCGGGCGACAGGCAGACCTGCCCGACCATGGCCGCCTGCTGGTCGCCGAGGATGCCGGTGATCGGCACCTCGCCGCCGAGCGGCCCGTTCGACAGGGTGGTGCCGTACGGCTCGGGCGAGCTCGACGGGCAGATCCTCGGCAGCATCGACCGCGGGATCCCGAACAGGGCGAGCAGCTCGTCGTCCCAGTCGAGGGTCTCCAGGTCCATGAGCATGGTCCGGCTGGCGTTGGTGACGTCCGTGACGTGCACGCCGCCGTTCGGCCCGCCGGTGAGGTTCCACACCACCCAGCTGTCGGTGTTGCCGAAGATCGCGTCGCCGCGCTCGGCGGCCTCGCGGGCCCCGTCGACGTTCTCCAGGATCCACTGGATCTTGCCGCCGGAGAAGTAGGTCGCGGGTGGCAGCCCGGCCTTGCGCCGGATCGTGTCGCCGTGGCCGTCGCGCTCCAGCTTGGAGGCGATCCGGTCGGTGCGGGTGTCCTGCCAGACGATCGCGTTGTACAGCGGCCGCCCGGTGTTCTTGTCCCAGACGACGGTCGTCTCGCGCTGGTTGGTGATGCCGAGCGCCGCCAGGTCCTTCGCGCTCAGCCCGGTCTTGTTCAGCCCCGTCTGGATGACCGAGGAGGTGCGCTCCCAGATCTCCACCGGGTTGTGCTCGACCCAGCCCGCCTCGGGCAGGATCTGCTCGTGCTCGAGTTGGTGGCGACCCACCTCGTTGCCGCCGTGGTCGAAGATCATGAACCGGGTGCTCGTCGTCCCCTGGTCGACGGCGCCGACGTATTCGGCCATTACTTCTCTCCTCCGTGCTCGGCGACGACCTCGCGCCCGACCGGCTGCTCCTCGGTGTCCTCCGGCAGCAGGTAGCGGCCCACGAGGATCTTGAAGAAGGCGCCGCCGACGAGGCCGCCGACGATCGGCGCGACGATCGGCAACCACCAGTACGGCGTGCCGTCGGGTGCGACCCAGGCCGTCGAGTACCCCGTGATGTACGACGCGAGGCGCGGCCCGAAGTCACGGGCCGGGTTGATCGCGTAGCCGGCGTTGGCGCCGAACGCCATGCCGATCGCCACGACGAGCAGGCCGATGACCAGCGGGCCCATGTTGGCCAGCGGCGGGTTGTTCAGGGCGTTGACCAGGGCGAAGATCACGAACACGAGGATCGCGGTGCCGACCACCTGGTCGAGGAAGGCGGTGGGGATCGAGACCCCGCCGCCGCCGTTGCCCGGCAACGTCGCGAAGATGATCTGGGTGGCCGACGTGTGTCCGGGATCGGCCCGGTTGATCAGGTCCGCGTACACGACGCGGACGATCAGCGCCGCCACGAAGGCGCCGAGGGTCTGGGCCAGGATGTACGGCGCGACCCGCTTCCAGGGGAAGCCCTGGTAGGAGGCCAGCGCGATGGTGACCGCGGGATTGAGGTGGGCGCCGGAGATCCGCGCGGCGACGTACACGCCGAGCGTGACGCCGATGCCCCAGGCCCAGGTGATCGAGTCGTGGTCACCCAGGGGACTGTTGGGCGGCGCCGTGACGACCTGCGCCACGACGCCGTTGCCGAACAGGATCAGGATCATCGTCCCGGCGAACTCGGCGCTCAACGCGCCGAAGTAGGAGTTCCGCATCGAACTCTCCTTCCGGTCGTGACGGCCCCCGCCCGGGGCGTGCGCGCCGGACGGGGGCCGAACGGGACAGACGGTAGGAACGCGTGCGTGGCGCGACAACGGCCGACGTTCGACAATGTCGAACTGATCCTGTCGACCGGATCACACCCCCCGTAGGCTCCCACCCGTGCCGGGAGCGATCCAGTCCGTCGAGCGCGCGGCCGCGATCCTGCGGCTGCTGGGGGGCGCGGGCCGACCGCTGGCCCTCGCCGAGCTGGCCGCGGCGCTTGACCTGCCGCGTCCGACGGTGCACGGGCTCGTCCGGACCCTGCGCGACGAGGGGCTCGTCGACCAGGACCGCGCCACCGCCCTCTACCGCCCGGGTGCCGGGCTGCGCCGGCTCGGCAGCGGCTGGGACCGCCACGACCTGCGGGCGCACGCGATGAACTGGGCGGATGCCCTGGCCGGAGGGACAGGGTGTGCGGTCTACCTCGCGGCGCCGGTCGGCACGGCGGCGAGCCTGGTGCACCACGTCTTCCGGCCGGACGGCTCGCCGCAGACCCTGCGCACCAACACCGAGCAGCCGTTGCACGCCACGGCCTGGGGGAAGTGCCTGCTGGCGTTCGCGCCGGTCGCGACGCCGCCGGCCCGCGAGCTGGAGCTGCGCCGCTACACCGGCCGCACGGCCAGCACCGTCGCGATGCTGGAGGCACATCTCGCCGCCGCGCGCGCCCGCGGCATGGCCACGGACGTCGGGGAGTTCGAGACGGGCGTCGGCGGCGCCGCGGTCCCGCTGCGGTCCGGCGGCGGACTCACGGTGGCGGCCCTCGGCATCGCCGCGCCGGTCGAGGAGCTGTTCGGCGGAGGCGGGGAGCCCCGCCGGCACCTCGCCGAGCAGCTGCAGCACGCCGGCCGGGAGATCTCCGCGTCCCTGGTGACGCCCCGATGAGCGAGCCGCGGACCTCGCCGCCGCGCGAGCGCGTGGTCGCAGCCATCGACCAGGGCACGACGTCGACGCGCTGCCTGCTCTTCTCCCGCTCCGGCCGGATGCTCGCCGTGGCGCAACGCGAGCACCGGCAGCACTACCCCGAGCCCGGGCGGGTGGAGCACGACGCCGAGGAGATCTGGCGCAACGTCGCCCGGGTGGTCCCCGAGGCGCTGCGGCGGGCCGGGCTGGAGCCGGAGAACATCGTGGCGCTCGGCATCGCCAACCAGCGCGAGACCACGGTGATCTGGAACCGGCACACCGGCGCCCCGTTGGCCCGCGCGATCACGTGGCAGGACACCCGCACCGGCCCGATCGTCGCCCGCCTGGTCGAGGAGGGCCTCGGCCCGCTGTACGCCTCCACCAGCGGGTTCGGGCCCGCGACCTACTTCGCCGGCCCGCGGCTGCGCTGGCTGCTCGACCACGTGCCGGGCGCCCGCGCGGGGGCCGAGGCGGGCGACGTCCTGTTCGGCACCATGGAGAGCTGGCTGATCTGGCGGCTCACCGGCGGCCCGGGGCGCGGCGTGCACGTCACGGATGTGACCAACGCGAGCCGGACGATGCTCATGGACCTGCGCACGCTGGAGTGGTCGCCGAAGCTGCTCACGGCGCTCCACGTCCCCGAGCGGATGCTGCCGGAGATCCGGTCCAACGCCGAGATCTACGGCGTGTGCTCGGAGGTGCTGCCCGGGGTGCCGGTGGCCGGGGCGCTCGGCGACCAGCAGGCCGCGCTCGTCGGGCAGACCTGCTTCGCGCCCGGCGAGGTCAAGTGCACCTACGGCACCGGCGCCTTCCTGCTCAAGAACACCGGCGCGCGGATCGGCGGCTCGGCGCAGGGCTTGATCCCGACCGTCGGCTACCTGGTGGGGGAGCGGCCGGTCTACGCGCTGGAGGGCTCGATCGCCGTCACGGGCTCGCTGGTCCAGTGGTTCCGAGACTCGCTGGGCATGATCGGCACCGCCGCGCAGATCGAGACCCTCGCGATGACGGTGCCGGACAACGGCGGCTGCTACGTCGTGCCCGCCTTCTCCGGGCTCTACGCGCCGCACTGGCAGGCGAACGCCCGCGGTGTGATCGTCGGCCTGACCAGCTACATCACCCGCGGGCACCTGGCCAGGGCGGTGCTGGAGGCCACCGCCTGGCAGACCCGCGAGGTCGTCGACGCGATGAACGCCGAGTCCGGCATCCCGGTCACCCGGCTCAAGGCCGACGGCGGCATGACGGCCGACCACCTGCTCATGCAGTACGTCGCCGACGTGCTCGACGTGCCGGTGGAGCGCCCGCTCGGGTCCGAGGCGGTCTCCCTCGGCGCGGCCTACGTCGCCGGGCTCGCGGTGGGCCACTGGCCCGACCTCGAGGTGCTGCGCGCCAACTGGCACCGGGCCGCGATGTGGGAGCCGGAGATGGCCGACGGGGTGCGCGAGCGCGAGCGCGAGAACTGGGCGCGCGCCGTGGCGCGCAGCTACGACTGGGTGCGCTGACCTCCTTCCGGCTCGTTCCGTCCCCGCGGACGGGAGTGTTGTGGACCACTCGCGCCTGGTGCTAGCCTCACCGCTACCAAACGGCCGTTAGACGATGATGACCAGCGTTGCCGGAGGCCCCCATGACCGCTCGTGCGGAGATCGAGAACACCCTGGGCCGTGCGGCCTGGGGCTACGACGAGAACGACGTCGACCTCATCGCGGCACAGTTCACCGAGACCGCGACCATGACCATGCAGATCGGCCGCGACGGTGACACGATCGGCCCGTTCGACGGCCGCGAGGCCATCCGCACGCTGCACGCGGACTCGCTCGCGGCGCAGACCGACCAGCGCCGGCACAACATCTCGAACCTGGTGATCGTCAAGGAGACGGTCGACAGCGCCTCCACGACGTCGAACCTCACCCTGTTGTCCATCGAGGACGGCGCGATCCGGGTGCTCTCCAGCGGCTGGTACCGGGACGAGCTGGTGAAGCAGGGCGACGCCTGGCTGATCGCCGCCCGGCACATCTACCTCGACCTGCCCTACTGATGGTCAACGTCGGACGGATCCCGGAGAAGTGGGCGGCGCTGACCCCGACCCGGGACGCGATCGTCGACGCCCCGAACGGGCGTCGGATGGACTGGCGCACGCTCGACGAGCGGGTGCGGCGGCTGGCCAACGGCCTCGCCGGCATCGGCGACGGCGGGCTCGGCCTCGCGAAGGGCGACCGGGTCGCGATCCTCGCCAAGAACTCGATCGAGTACCAGGAGCTGTACTACGCAGCCGGCCGCGCCGGGCTCGTCGCGCAGCCGCTCAACTGGCGGCTCGGCGTCCCGGAGCTCACCAAGATCGTCGCCGATGCGGCGCCGAAGGCGCTGATCGCCTCCGACGAGTGGCTCGACGCCGCCAAGCAGCTCCAGGCCGCGGTCGACGTGCCGCACTGGCTGCAGTACGGCCGGGGCGGCGACGGCAGCTACGAGGACCTGCTGGCGCGCAGCAGCACGGACGAGCCGGAGCGCTCCGCCTCCACCGGGGACGCCGATCCCTTCTTCATCCTCTACACCGGCGGCACCACCGGGGAGTCGAAGGGCGCCCTGCACAGCCACACGAGCACGTCGTTCGGAATGCTGAACCAGACGGTGGCGGAGCGGATCGTCCCGACGGACGTCTACATGCTGACCGGGCAGATGTACCACATCCCGGTGGTGCTCTCGATGAACTACATGCGCCACGGCTGCCCGCTGGTGCTGATGAACTTCGAGGCCCGCACCGCGCTGGAGCTCATCCAGGAGGAGAAGGTCTCGGCCTTCCTCGGCATCACCACGATGCTCAACTGGATGATGGCCGTGCCCGGCTTCTCGAACTACGACATCTCGTCGCTGCGCAACATCCAGTACGGCGGCGGCCCGATGCCGTCGAGCGTGGTCAAGGCGGCCCTCGACCACTTCCCGTGCACCCTGATCCAGGGCTACGGGCAGACCGAGGGCACCACGATGTGTTTCCTCTCCCAGGAGGACCACCTCGACGCGGTGCGCGGGATCCATCCCGAACGCCTCATGTCGTGCGGCCGCGAGGGCTTCGTGACGACCGTGCGCGTGGTCGACCCGGACGGGAACGAGGTGCCCAGGGACGGACGGACCGCCGGGCAGATCGTGGTCCGGTCCGAGGCGAACATGCTCGGCTACTGGGGCCGGCCCGACCTCACCGCGGCCACCCTGCGGGACGGCTGGATGTGGACCGGCGACGTCGCCACCTGGGACGCGGACTCGTACGTCTTCATCGTCGACCGCGCCAAGGACATGATCATCTCCGGCGGCGAGAACATCTACTCGATCCAGGTCGAGGAGGCCGTCAACCAGCACCCGGCGGTCCTCGAGTGCGCCGTGATCGGCGTGCCCGACGACGAGTGGGGCGAGGCCGTCAAGGCGTTCGTCGTGCTCAAGCCGGAGACCACCGCGACCGAGGCGGAGATCGTCGACACCGCGCGGCAGCACCTGGCCTCATACCAGAAGCCCCGCTCCGTCGAGTTCGTCGACGCCCTGCCCAAGGCCCCCACCGGGAAGATCCTCAAGCGCGATCTCCGTGCCCCGTACTGGGCGGACCGCGACCGGTCCGTCTGACCCCGTTCGTCCCCCGCTCATGTCCGTGCCCGTGCTCGAAGGGGAGCATTCATGAAGACCAAGGGAGCCCTGCTCTGGGAGCCCGGCACCAACTCCGGCTGGAGCGTCGAGGAGATCGAGATCGATCCCCCGAAGCGCCGCGAGGTGATGGTGAAGCTGGCCGCGTCCGGCATCTGCCACTCCGACCACCACCTCGACGACGGCGTGATCCCGCTGCCCTGGGCGCCCGTGCTCGGCGGCCACGAGGGCGCCGGCGTGGTCACCGAGGTCGGCCCTGAGGTGCACGACCTGGAGGTCGGCGACCACGTCGTCCTCTCCTTCCTGCCCTCGTGCGGCCGCTGCACGATGTGCGTCTCCGGCCGCTCGAACATGTGCGAGCTGGGCGCCGGGGTGCTGGCCGGCTACGCGCCCGACGGCACCCACCGCGTGCACGCCCGGGACAAGGGCGTGGGCTGCATGTCCTTCCTCGGCACCTTCGCGCCGTACGTCTGCGCGCCGGTCGACGCCGTCGTCAAGATCGACAAGGACATCCCGCTGGACAAGGCCGCGCTGATCGGCTGCGGTGTGCCGACGGGCTGGGGCTCCTCCGTCTACGCCGCCGACATGCAGCTCGGCGACACGGTCGTGATCGTCGGCATCGGTGGCGTCGGGATCAACGCGGTGCAGGGCGCGAAGCACAAGGGCGCCAAGAACATCATCGCGATCGACCCGGTGCCCTTCAAGCAGGAGCAGGCCCAGGAGTTCGGGGCCACGCACGCGGTGTCTAGCTACGAGGAGGCCGCGAAGCTCGTCGAGCAGCTGACCAACGGCCAGGGCGCCGACCGGGTCATCATCACCGTCGGCATCGCCTACGGGAACCTGCTGAACCCGGCGCAGGAGATGACCCGCCGCGGCGGCGTCATCGTGCTGACCTCGGCCGCGCCGATCCTGCAGCGGGACGTCGAGTTCGACCTGTTCACCTTCGCGATGTCCGGCAAGCGGCTGCAGGGCTCGCTGTACGGGACCACGCAGTCCCGCAACGACATCCCGCTGCTCACGGACCTCTACCGGACCGGGCAGCTCAAGCTCGACGAGCTGATCACGCGCACCTACGCGCTCGAGGACATCAACCAGGCGTTCGCGGACATGCAGAAGGGCCTCAACCTCCGCGGCGTGATCATGTACGACCAGGAGGGCTGACGATGAGCCGCGCCGACGACGTCCAGCAGATCATCACCGCCACGCTGCTCTACGCCCGCGGGCTCGACCTGTTCGACCCGGACGAGGCCCTCTCGGCCTACACCGACGACGCCTACTGGGACGCCACGGCGGTGGGTCTCAAGCGGTTCGAGGGCCGGGACGAGATCCACGGCTTCTTCAAGGCCGACGCCGAGTCGATGGCCGAGCAGTGCCACATCATGACCAACCACATCGTCGAGTTCGACGGTCCGGACACCGCGCACGGCACCAACTACGTGTACGCGGAGGGGAGGACGAAGTCCGGCGCCACGATCAAGGCGATCGCGCTCAACCGCGACGAGTACCGCCGGGTCGGCGACACCTGGAAGATCTCCGGCCGGGCGATCTCGCCGCTCACGGCCCCGCAGATGGAGGGGTTCGACGCGTGACCGCCGACGCACTCCCCTCCGCGGAGGCGGCATGAGCACCGGCGCCGAGGTGATCGAGCGCTACGTCGAGATCATGAACGAGCTCGCCATCGACGAGCTCGGCGAGATCTTCGCCGACGACGTCGTGGTCCGGCTGCCGTTCGCGCCCGACCCCGTGCCGAAGGTGACCGAGGGCAAGGAGGCCGTGCTCGCGCTGTACGCCGGCTTCCCGCACCTGGTCGGCCCGCTGGGCTTCCACGACCTGGTGATCTCGCCGCTGGCGACGGAGGGCGAGTTCGTGGCGGAGTACCGCAGCGACAGCACGATGCTCTCCACCGGCGAGCCCTACCGGAACTCCTACATCAGCACCTTCACGGTGCGGGACGGCAAGCTCGCCGCCTTCGCCGAGTTCTTCGACCCGCTCGTGTTCCTGCGGGCCCAGGGCGCCACCGTCGCACGCCCGGCCTGACCCCAGGCGAACGGCGCGCTCGCTCAGACCTGGTGAGCGAGGGTGCCGTTCGCCCCGTGACTCCACAGTGGAAGGACAGCCGCATGACCCTCGCCGCCGACTCACCGGTGCGCTCCTTCGACAAGGTCTTCGTCGGCGGCCACTGGGTCGCCGCCGCCTCGGACGCGACGATCGACGTCGTCTCACCGATCACCGAGGAGCACCTCGCCACCGTCGCGGAGGCGTCCACGGCCGACGTCGACGCCGCCGTCGCCGCGGCGCGGGTGGCCTTCGACGAGGGCCCGTGGCCGCGGATGAGCCCCACCGAGCGCGCCGGGTACCTGCGCCGCATCGGCGAGGAGATCCAGAAGCGGATTCCCGCGATGGAGGCCTCGTTCACCGAGGAGCTCGGCGCGCCGACCTTCATCTCCAGCGCGTTCCACGGCAACGCCACGGCGATGTGGAACGACGCCGCCACCCTGCACGAGCGGGTCGCGTTCGAGGAGCGGCGGACGTGGGACGGGCCTGGGGGATCGGCACAGCAGGCCGTCATCGTGCAGGAGCCGGTCGGCGTCGTCGCCACGATCATCCCGTGGAACGGGCCGGTCGCCACGGCCTCGCTGAAGATCTCCCCGGCCCTGGCCGCGGGCTGAACGGTCGTGCTCAAGCCCGCCCCCGAGGGGCCCGTCTCCACCCTGCTGCTCGCCGAGGCGCTCGAGGCCGCCGGCCTGCCGGAGGGCGTGATCAGCGTGCTGCCCGCCGGCCGGGAGGTGGGGGAGCACCTGGTCAGGCACCCCGGCGTCGACAAGGTCTCGTTCACCGGCTCGACGGCCGCGGGCCGGCGGATCATGAGCCTGTGCGGCGAGCGGATCGCCCGCGTGACGCTGGAGCTGGGCGGCAAGTCCGCCGGCATCGTGTGCGACGACATCCCGCTCGACCAGGTCCTTCCCTCGCTGCTCCCGGCGGGCTGGGGGCACTCCGGGCAGGTCTGCGCCGCGATCACCCGGCTGCTGGTCTCGCGGGACCGGCACGACGAGTTCGTCGAGGCCGCCGCGGCCGCGATGAGCGGGCTGACCGTCGGCGACCCCCGCGACCCGAACACGTTCATCGGCCCGCTCGCGGCCGAGCGCCAGCGCGACCGCGTCGAGGGCTACATCGCGAAGGGCAGGGCCGAGGGCGCCACGCTCGTCACCGGCGGCGGTCGGCCCGCGCACCTCGACAAGGGCTGGTTCGTGGAGCCCACCCTGTTCGCGAACGCCACCAACGACATGACCATCGCCCGCGAGGAGATCTTCGGCCCGGTCCTGACGGTGATCCCGTACGACGACGTCGACCACGCCGTCGCGATCGCCAACGACTCCGACTACGGCCTCTCGGGCGCGGTGTACACGCAGGACAAGGCGCTCGGCGAGCGCGTCGCGCGGCGGGTCCGCACCGGGCAGATCTACGTCAACGACGCGTCGATGTGCGTGACCCAGCCCTTCGGCGGGTTCAAACAGTCCGGGCTCGGGCGCGAGGGCGGCGTGGAGGGCATCGCGCCGTACTTCGAGACCAAGATGATCCAGGGGATCTGATGCGTGCGCCCGGCGCCGCCGTCGTCGCGATCTGCTTCGCGGTCGTGATCCTCGACGGCTACGACCTGGTCGTCTACGGGACCGTCGTCCCCTCGCTGCTGCAGTACGAGCCGTGGGGGCTCACGGCCGCGGAGGCGGGCCTGATCGGCAGCCTCGCCCTGGTCGGCATGGCGGTCGGGGCGCTGTCGTCCGGCTGGCTGACCGACCGACTCGGGCGGCGGCGCCTCGTGCTGATCGCGATCACCTGGTTCAGCGTCGCCACCGGGCTGTGCGCGGTCGCCCCGAACCCGGAGGTCTTCGGGCTGCTGCGGTTCGTGGCCGGCGTCGGGCTCGGGGGCGTGCTGCCCTCGGCGATCGCGCTGGCCGTGGAGTACGCGCCGCGGGACCGCCGGCAGCTCTACAACTCCGTGGTCCACGCCGGGTACTCCTCGGGCGGGGTGATCTGCGCGGCGGTGGCCATCGCGCTGCTGCCGGTCGGCGGGTTCCGGGTGATGTTCGCCGTGGGCGCGGCGCCGTGGCTGGTCCTCTTCCCGATCGCGCTCACGTGGCTGCCGGAGTCGCCGGCGTGGCTGCGGGCCCGGGGCCGGGACGAGGAGGCGGCGGCGCTCGCCGCGCGGCACGGGATCGCGCTCGAGCCGGCGCCCGCGGGGCCGGCGCAGAAGGTGCGGACCGCGGAGATCTTCGGCCGCTACCGCCGCTGGACGATCCTGTTCGCGCTGATCAGCTTCTGCGGGCTGCTGCTGAGCTACGGCGTGGGCACCTGGCTGCCGCAGATCATGCGGCAGGCCGGCTACCCGCTGGGCTCGGCGATCGCGTTCCTGCTGGTGCTGAACCTGGGCAATGTCGTCGGCACGCTCGTGATCGCCACGGTCGCCGACCGGATCGGCTCGAAGCGGGTCATCCCGCTCGCGCTCGGCGTCGGGACGGTGTGCCTGGTGCTGCTGTCCTTCGTGCTGCCGCAGGCCGTGCTGTACGTGCTCGTCGCGTTCCTCGGCTTCGGCGCGATGGGCTCGCAGATCCTGGTCAACGGGTTCGTCGCCGCCTCGTACCCGACCCGGATCCGGGCGACCGGGCTCGGGTTCGCGATGGGCGTCGGGCGGCTAGGCGGGATCCTCGGCCCGTACGCGGTGGGGCTGCTGATCGGGGCGGGCGTCGCGTTCCAGTGGAACTTCTACTTCTTCGCCGCGTTCGCGCTGGTCGCGATGCTGCTGGTGCTGGCGCTCGGCCGGCACCCGGACGAGCGGGACTCCGTGGCGCGCCCGGTCGCGCCCGAGTCCGCCAGGGGGTGACGTGAGCCTGCACCACCTCGGCGTCCGGGTCGCCGACCTGGGCCGCGCGACGGCCTTCTACCGCGCGCTGGGCGCCACGCCGCTGGCCGAGCCGACGACCCTCGGCGGGCGGGCGGCGGGACTCGCCATGAACGCCTCGCCCGGCACCTCGGTGCGCCTCGCCCTGCTCGGCTTCCCGGACGGCAGCGGCGTCGAGCTGTTCGAGCTCGACCCGCTGCCGCAGTGGTGCGGCCCGCCCGACCCCGCCGCCCGCCTGCCCCACCTGGGCATCCAGGTCGACGACGTCGACGCCGCCCTCGCCGCCGCCGAGGCCGCGGGCGGGCACCGGCTCTGGCCCGAGCCCTCGCACTGGGGCCCGCTGCGTGTGGTCTATCTGGCCGACCCCGACGGCACGGTCCTGGAGCTGCTCGACGGGCCTCTCGTCGAGGTCGCCAAGGTGATCGTCCCGCGCAGTTGACCCGCCCCCGCCGCGCCCGGACGGTGGGGGCGCGGGCAACGGGGCCCGCACGGACGACGGAGGTTCCCCATGGCGGGACGGGTCGAGGGCAAGGTCGCGCTGGTCACCGGGGCGGCGCGCGGGCAGGGGCGCAGCCACGCGCTGCGGCTCGCGCAGGAGGGCGCGGACATCATCGCGGTCGACCTCTGCGCCGACGTGGCGTCGGCGCCGTACGACGGGGCGACCGAGGCCGACCTCGCCGAGACGGTCAAGCAGGTCGAGGACCTCGACCGGCGGGTGCTGAGCCGGGTCGCCGACGTCCGCGACCTGCGGGCGCTGGAGGCCACCGTCGCGGACGGGCTGTCGGAGTTCGGGCACCTCGACGTGGTGGTCGCCAACGCCGGCATCGGCTCCTTCGCCCCGGCGTGGGAGATCACCGAGGACTCCTGGCAGGAGATGCTCGACATCAACCTGACCGGGGTCTGGAAGACGACCAAGGCGGCGATCCCGGCGATGCTGGAGCAGGGGACCGGCGGCTCCATCATCCTGACCAGCTCGATCGCCGGGCTCATCGCGTTCGGCAACCTCGCGCACTACACCGCGGCGAAGCACGGCGTCACGGGCCTGATGCGCACGCTCGCCGTCGAGCTCGCGCCGCACCGGATCCGCTGCAACTCGGTCCACCCGACGACCGTCGACACCGACATGGTCAACAACGAACCGATCTACTCGCTCTTCCTCGGCGGGCAGCGCGGCGCGACGCGGGCCGACGCGGAGGCCGGCTTCACGGCCCTCAATGCCATCCCGATCCCGTGGGTGGACCCGGTCGACATCAGCAATGCGGTGCTCTACCTGGCCTCGGAGGAGGCCCGGTACGTCACCGGCACGACCCACGTCGTCGACGCGGGCGCGCTGGCACCGTTCAAGATCCCGCACGCGTAGTGGTGGTCACGGGTGGCGCTCCCTGGAGTGCCGCCCGTGTACCCGGCGGAACGCGGCGTTCAGCCGCCCACTTCCTGGCCGTGCCGCACGACGGCCCACACGATGAGGGCGGACAGGACCAGGATGAGGACCGCTCCCACGGGGTAGGCGGCGAGGAAGGCCAGCTGGACGACCCCGTTGAAGCCCGCCACGAGGACCGCCACCACCCGTGCCCATCCGGCTCCGCGGAGCAGGGCCGGCGCGGCCGCGAGCTCCACCACCCCGAGGGCCAGCAGGACCCAGCCCCACTTGGTGACCTCCAGCAGCAGGACCCGGTCGGCGTCCGCGACCACGAACCCACCACGGGCGAGCGCGCTGATCCCGTCCCACACGTTCCACAACCCGAGCAGGAACAGCACTACCGCCGCCAGACGCACCACCACGACCCATCGCGTGCGCCGAGGTGCTCGCGGGTCCCCGGCGGTGAGGTCTCCGGTCACGTCCGTCCTCCTCCGTCGGCGGTACGTGGAGGCTGGCTCGACCGTCGGCCGGGGTCGTCATCCGCCGGGGGTGAACGGGTCTCCGGCGGTGGTTGCCCGTCGGGGACCACGGCGCTAGCGTCACTACCAAACGAACGGTAGACGCAGGGAGGCGCCCGTGTCGTACGACGTCATCGTGGTCGGGGCGGGTACGTCCGGCCTGGTCACCGCCTCGCTGCTGGCGGAGCAGGGCAAGCGGGTGCTGCTGCTGGAGAAGCACGCGTACCTGGGCGGGCGGGCGCGGGAGTACCGGTACAAGGGGCACCAGCTCGGGCTCGGCAGCCACCTCGTCGAGGACCCCGGCGACTCGCTGACGCGGGTCTGCTCGGTGATGGGGCTCGACCTGGTGCACTCCGAGCGCAGCGACGCGATGCCGTTCTGGACGAACGGGAAGGGCTGGGCGCCGATCCAGGAGCAGTACTCCGGCGCGGCGAAGCAGGGGCTCAAGCGCTGCATCCAGGCGCTCACCGACGTCTCGTACGACGAGCTGGAGACCTGGAACCACGCGTCGCTGCGCGAATGGATGGCGCAGTACACCGTGGACGAGGGCGTCTACACGGTGTGGGAGGCCATCTCGGTCCTCGAGCAGATCACGCTGCGCCCGTGGGAGCACTCGGCCTCGGAGAACCTCTACACCCGCAAGCTGCACTACTCGACGCAGCGCACGGCGGGGTACTCGTTCTGGCCGATGGGCGGGTGGGACGCGCTGTGGCGCGCCATGGTCGCGGCGTTCGAGGCGAAGGGCGGGGAGATCCGGCTGTCGGCGCCGGTGCGGCGGGTCGACGTCCGGGACGGGGCCGTGCAGGGCGTGACCCTGCGCGACGGGGAGGAGGTCCCGGCGCCGCAGGTCGTGGTGTCCGCGCCGGTGTGGGACCTGCTGCGGCTGTTCGACGACGGCGCCCTGCCCTGGGAGCTGCGGTCTCGGATCGGGATGCTGGCCGCGAACCGCAACCGCGCCTGCTGGATCGGCTACTGGATCGCCGCGAAGGAGCCGGTGATCGCGATGAGCGAGCGGGAGATGGCGTCGTTCCTGTCGACGCCGCGGTGCGGGCTGCCCGGCTTCACGCTCAACTTCACCGGCTACGACCCCGGCGTCTCGCCCGACGGCGAGTACCTGACCTGCGTCGGCGCCTCGTTCGACGCCACGGAGCATTACGGGGACCGCGCCTGGCTCGACCGGAAATTCGCCGAGCTGTGGGAGGACGTCGAGGAGATGATGCCGGCGGCGCGCGGGGCACTGTGGACGAAACCGCACGTCGTCACGAGCTACGGAGTGATCAGCAAGCCCGGGCTCGTCGGGCCCGTGCGCCCGGACGCCGAGGTCCGCGGCGTCGAGGGGCTCTGGCTCACCGGCGACACCACCCGCGCCCGCGGGATCGGCATCGACAAGGCCGCGCGCTCCGGCATCACGACCGCGGAGGCGGTTCTCGGCCGCCGGCTCGACGCCTTCGCGGGGACGATGCGCTACTGACGGGGCTGAGCGAGCGGCTCTCGCTCGGTAGGTGCGAGCGAGCGTGCCGTTCGTGCTTCCCTCTCTGACAGTCGTTTGGTAGACAGTATTCGGTCGACGACGCGAGGAGGCGTGCCATGGCGGGACGGGTCGAGGGCAAGGTCGCGCTGATCACCGGCGCCGCGCGCGGGCAGGGCCGCAGCCACGCGGTCCGGCTGGCGCAGGAGGGGGCCGACATCATCGCGGTCGACCTCTGCGGGCCGCTGGCCACCGTGGACAAGTACCCGCCGGCCACTCGCGCCGACCTCGACGAGACCGTCGCCGAGGTGGAGAAGCTCGACCGGCGGATCGTCGCGCGGGTGGCCGACGTCCGCGACCGGGCCGCGCTCACGGCGGCGGTCGACGAGGGCGTCACCGAGCTCGGCGGGCTCGACATCGCGGTGGCGAACGCGGGGATCGCCAGCTTCGGCGCCGCGTTCGAGATCACCGACGAGATGTGGCAGGAGATGCTGGACGTCAACCTCACCGGCGTCTGGAACACCGCCCGCGCGGCCGTGCCGCACCTGATCCAGCGCGGCGGCGGGTCGCTGATGTTCACCAGCTCGATCGGCGGGCTCAAGGGGATCCAGAACGTCGGGCACTACGTCTCGACCAAGCACGGGATCGTCGGGCTCATGCGCACGCTGGCCAACGAGCTGGCGCCGCACCGCATCCGCGTCAACACCATCCACCCGACCAACGTCGACACCGACATGATCCAGAACCCCGGCACCTGGAAGCTCTTCGCGCCGGACGACCCCGAGCCCAGCCAGGAGAAGGCGCTGCCCGGTTTCCTGTCGCTCAACGCGCTGGAGGTCCCGTGGGTGGAGCCGATCGACATCAGCAACGCCGTGCTCTTCCTGGGCAGCGACGAGGCCCGGTACATCACCGGCGTCACGCTGCCCGTCGACGCCGGCGCGAACGTCAAGTAGGAGGCGCGGTGCGGATCGCGGACGCGGTCGGGCTGGTCACCGGCGGGGCCTCCGGGCTCGGCGCCGGCACGGCCCGGATGCTGGTCGAGCGGGGCGGGAAGGTCGGGATCCTGGACCTGTCGTCGTCGGACGGGGAGTCGTTCGCGGCGGAGCTGGGCGACGCGGCCTTCTTCGTTCCGACCGACGTGAGCGACGAGGGACAGGTCGAGAAGGCGGTCGCGGCCGTCGCGGACCGGTTCGGCCGGATCGACGTCTGCGTCAACGCCGCGGGCATCAGCCCGGCCGCGCGGGTGCTGTCCCGCAAGGGCGACCTGCACCCGCTCGACGTCTTCCGGCGCACGCTGGAGATCAACCTCGTCGGCACCTTCGACGTGCTGCGGCACGCCGTGGCGGCCATGTCCCGCAACGAACCGGGGCCGGAGGGCGAGCGCGGGCTGATCGTCAACGTCTCCTCCGCCGCGGCGCTCGAGGGGCAGGCCGGGCAGGCCGCGTACTCGGCGTCGAAGGGCGGGATCGCGGCGATGACCCTGCCGCTGGCCCGCGACCTCGCGATCTGGGGGATCCGGGTCATGACGGTCTGCCCGGGGATCATGGACACCGGCATGCTCGCCGGCACGGACGAGAAGCGCCGCGCCGCGCTGACGGACCTGCACGTGTTCCCCAAGCGGCTCGGCCGGCCCGCCGACTTCGCGCACCTGGTCGCCGCGTTCATGGAGAACGAGCTGATCAACGGCGAGGTGGTCCGGCTGGACGCGGCGACCCGCCTGTGACTGTCGACCGTTTGGTAGGCTCCGCCGATTCGACCGCGTCGAGGGGAGCGGGGATGCGGCAGCCGGCCGGGCGGAGTGCGCGGCGTTCCGGGGGAGAGCGTAAACCCCGCGAGGAGCGCTGGGCCGAGCTCATCGAGGTCGCCACGCAGGTGTTCTACGAGAAGGGCTACGACGGCGCGTCCCTGCAGGACATCGCCGACCGGCTCGGGATGCTCAAGGGCAGCCTCTACTACTACATCCAGTCCAAGGAGGACCTGCTCTTCGACGTGATCAGCGCCGTCCACAAGGAGGGCCTGGCCGTCGTGCGGTCCCGGTCGGAGGTGCCCGGCGGGCCGCTGGAGCGGCTGGAGAGCGTGATCCGCGGGCACGTGGAGCACACCTGCCGCAACCTCGTGCCGACCGCGGTCTTCCTGCACGAGCTGTCGGCGCTGCCCGTCGACCGCCGGAGGGAGATCCTCGGGTCCGAGCACGCCTACCAGGGCGTGTTCCGCGACCTCGTCGAGCAGGGGCAGGCCGGCGGGCTGGTGCGGGCCGACCTCGACCCGCGGCTCGCGGCCCTGTCGATCCTGGGCTCCACGAACTGGGTGTACCGCTGGTTCCGTCCCGGCGGCACCTTCACCCCCGAGCAGATCGGGGCCGAGATGGCGGAGATGGCGATCCGCGGGATCGCGACCGAGGAGGCGTTGCAGGCCCGCGCCTCCCGCTGACACCTCAGGAGGACGTTCGGGCAGCGGAACGTTCGGTTGTCGAGCGTTCCGCTGCCGAAGCGTGGGTCTCGGGTGCCCGAGGATCAGGTGAGGGTGATCAGGGGGGAGCCGGCGGGGACGGGGCTGCCGGCGCCGACCAGCACCTGCCCCACCGTCCCGCCGACCTCCGCGCGGATCTCCATCTCCATCTTCATGGCCTCGAGCACCGCGACGACGTCACCGGGCGCCAGTTCCTGGCCGGGCAGCACCCGGACCTCGACGACGGTCGCGTCCATCGGCGCGACGGGCACGGTGCCGGCCGCGGAGGATGCTCCCGCGGCCGCGCCGGCGGACTCGCGGGCCGGGCGGGTGGACGCCGTGGCCGCGGCGCCCGGGCGGACGGTGCGGCCGTAGACCGCCACCTCCACCGGGCCGCGGTCCGTCGCGATGCGGACCCGGCGGATCGGCACCGTGGCGCCTCCCGACACCGCGCCGGCCCCGACCGCCCCGGCCCCGACCGCCCCGGCGGCGCCGGATCCGACCGCCGCGTCACCGGCTCCGGAGCCGACTCCCGCGCCGGGCTTCGTCGCCGGGTCCGGCACCCACTCCCGCTGCACCGAGCCGGTGTCGTGGGTGCCCGCGGCGAAGGACTCCGAGTCCAGCACCTCCCGCAGGTACGGGGCGGTGGTCGGCACCCCCTCGACCCGCAGCTCGCCGAGTGCGGCGATCAGCCGGCGGCGGGCCGCGTCGCGGTCGGCGCCGTGCGCGAGCACCTTGCCGAACATCGAGTCGTACTCGGGAGCGACCCTGCTGCCCGGGCCGCCGCCCGCCTCCACGCCGAAGTCGTTGCGCACCCCCGGCCCGAGCGGCAGCGCCAGCCCGGTCACGGCGCCGGGCGCGGGCCGGAAATCCGCCCACGGGTCCTCGGCGGCGATGCGGGCCTGGATCGCGTGACCCGAGACCCGGACGTCGTCCTGGGTGAAGGGCAGCGGCGCCCCGTCGGCCACCCGGAGCTGCGTGGCGACGATGTCCAGCCCCGTGACCAGCTCCGTCACCCCGTGCTCGACCTGCAGCCGGGTGTTCATCTCGAGGAAGAAGAACTCCCCCTCGGTCTGCGCGGACTCCGGCAGCACGAGGAACTCGACGGTCCCCGCCCCGACGTACCCCACCGTGCGCGCGAGGGTCACGGCGGCGTCGAGCAGGCGCGCGCGCAGCGCGTCCGACAGCCCGAAGGCCGGTGCCTCCTCGATCAGCTTCTGGTGCCGCCGCTGCACCGAGCAGTCCCGGTCGAAGAGGTGCACGACGGTGCCGTGCGCATCGCCGATCACCTGCACCTCGACGTGCCGCGGGCGTTCCAGGTACCGCTCGAGGTGCACCTCGGAGCGCCCGAACGCGGCGCCGGCCTCGCGCCCGGCGGCGGCCATGGCGGCGGCCAGCTCGTCGGCGGAGTGCACCACCCGCATCCCGCGGCCGCCGCCCCCGAACGACGCCTTGACCACGAGCGGGAACCCCAGCTGGGGCGCGGCCTGCGTCGCCTCCTCGACGGAGAGGTCGCCGGTCCCCGGCGGCACCGGGACCCCGCACTCCTCGGCCAGCGCGCGGGCCGCGACCTTGTCGCCCATCCGCGCGATGACCTCGGCCGACGGCCCCACGAACGTCAGCCCCGCGCCCGTCACGGCCTCGGCGAACCCGGCGTCCTCGCTGAGCAGGCCGTACCCGGGGTGCACGGCGTCGGCGCCGGCGGCCTTGGCCGCGCCGAGCAGGGCGTCGACGTCCAGATACGAGGCCCGCGCAGGGGCCGGGCCGATCCGGTGCGCCTCGTCGGCCAGCCGGACGTGCAGCGCGTCGGCGTCGGCATCGGAGTACACCGCGACGGCCCGCAGGCCGAGCTCCCGGCAGGACCGGATGATCCGCACGGCGATCTCGCCACGGTTCGCCACCAGGACGGTCTGGATCGACACGAGCCGCTCCGCTCTACTCGGGGGGTCGACGAGGTCTGTCTACCAATCGGCCGTCTGGTAGTCTAGCGTCCGTCGGTGAGACCCGACGGACACCGGTACGAGCGGAGGTCCCGTGACGGCAACGGACAGCCCCACGGCGCCAGCAGGCACCCCCGGCAGTGCTCCCACTGGAGGCACCGGCGCGCACACCATGGCGGACAGGATCGCGCTCCTGCGCGAGAAGCAGGAGGCCGCCCACGCCAGCGGCGGCCCGGAGGGCCTGCGCCGGCACCGGGAGTCCGGTCGCCTGCCCGTCCGCGAGCGGATCGACATGCTCGTCGACCCGGACACGTGGTTCGAGATCGGGGCGCTCGCCCTGCCCGAGCTGCGGCGCGAGAAGCCCATCCCGGGCGACGCCGTCGTGACCGGCTTCGGCCTGCTCGACGGCCGCCGCATCGGCGTGATCGGCATCGACTCCAGCGTGGTCGCGGGCACCACGGCCCCGATCAGCATGCGCAAGCAGGGGCGGTTGATCGAGCACGCGCAGCGGCACGGTTTCCCCCTCGTCCTGCTCTGCGACGCCGACGGCGGCCGGATGCCGGACGTCTCCGGCTGGCGGTTCTCCGGCCTCCCGCTGGACTTCACCACGTTCCTCAAGCCGCCGCCGGGTCAGCCGGTGGTGCCCCGCGCGGCCGCGGTGCTGGGCCCGAGCTACGGGGACTCGGCGTTGCACGCCTCCACCGCGCACTACGTGGTGATGGTGCGCTCCGGGTCGATCGCGCTCTCCGGGCCGAGCGTCGTGGAGCCCGCGATCGGGGAGAAGGTCACCGACTCCGAGCTGGGCGGGCCGGCGGCTGCGACCGAGGCGGGCAACGCGCACCTGGTCGTGGACACCGAGGCCGACGCGATGGACGCGATCGCCGCCTTCCTGTCCTACATGCCGCAGAACTCCACGCAGCGCCCGCCGGTGGCGCCGCCGCTGCCGCCGGGGCGGGACCCGAAAGACCTCGAGGAGATCGTCCCGCTCGGGGCGCGGTCGGGCTACGACATGCGCGACGTGTTCGCCTGCCTGGCCGACGAGGCCAGCATCCTGCCCTGGGCGGACGGGTGGGGCTCGAGCCTGCTGTGCGCGCTGGCCCGGATCGAGGGCCGCCCGGTCGGGCTGATCGGGAACCAGCCGATCGTGCGGGCGGGTGCTCTGGACCCGGCGGCGTTGGAGAAGGAGAAGGTGTTCGTGCAGCTGTGCGACACCTTCGGGTTGCCGCTGGTGTTCCTGCACGACGTGCCGGGCCTGATGATCGGCACGCAGGCCGAGCGCGGCGGGATCCTGCACGGCTACGAGGCGCTGGTCTCGGCGATCGCCGAGGCCACGGTGCCCAAGGTCGGGGTGGTGCTGCGCAAGGCCTACGGCGGCGGGCACTTCGCGATGGGCGGGCGCCCGACCAAACCGGACTTCCTCTACGCCTGGCCCAGCGCCGAGCTGGGGTTCATGGCCCCGGAGACCGGGATCCGCACCATCCACCGCCGGCGGCTGGAGAAGGTGCTGGCCGAGCAGGGCCCGGAGGCGCACGCGGCGCTGGTCGCGGAGCTCACGGCGGAATGGATCAGCGAGGCGGAGCCCTGGGAGGCCGCCGCGCACCTCTCGCTCGACGACGTCATCGAACCGGGCCGGACCCGGGAGGTCGTCGCGGCGAGCATCGACATCGCCCTCGGCGGCAAATCTCTGGGAGGCCGTCTGTGACCAGTACGAACGGGACCGCCACCCGCAACGTCCGGGTGGAGGTCGAGGAGGTCGGGGACGGCCGCGTGGCGATCGCCGTGCTGACGATCGACGACCCGGCGAAGCTGAACGCGATGGGCCGCACCTTCTGGGCGGAGATGCGCGAGGCGCTGGCCACCCTGGAGGCCGACGGCCGCACCCGCGCGGTGATCATCACCGGGGCGGGGGAGAAGGCGTTCTCCGCCGGCGGGGACATCGCGAGCTTCGCCGAGCTGACGGACGTCACGGCCAAGCGGGCGTTCCAGCAGGACTGCATGCGGACCTTCGCCGCGGTCGAGGAGACCCCGCTGCCGGTGATCGCGGCGGTGAACGGCTACGCCATGGGCGGCGGCTGCGAGCTGGCCCTGGCCTGCGACGTCGTGGTGGCGGCGGACAACGCGAAGTTCGGGATGCCGGAGAGCGCGGTCGGGCTGGTGCCCGGGTTCGGGGTGCTGCGGGCGCCGTCGGTGATCGGGCGGCACTGGACGAAGCTGATGATGTTCTCCGGGGAGCGGGCCGACGCCGAGACCGCGCTGCGGATCGGGCTGGCCCAGAAGGTGGTGCCGGCGGCGGACCTGATGGACACGGCCCGGGAGATCGCGGTGCGGATCGCCGGGATGGCCCCGCTCGCCCTGGCGACGGGGAAGAACCTGGTCAACCGGGGCGTGGACCGCGGGGAGTTCGACCACTCCACGGCCGCGCTGACCACCCTGCACGCCACCGCGGACGCCGCCGAGGGGATCGCGGCGTTCGTCGGGAAGCGGGCGCCGAAGTTCGAGGGGCGGTAATGGAGCCTTTCGTCGCGCTCATGCGGCGCTACGTCAACGACTACACCAACCGGCACGACGTCTCGGTCTGTCCCGAGATCATGGAGCCGGGCTACACGCTGCGGATGGGCCCGCACGAGGTGGCGGGCCGCGACGAGCTGTACATCCCGGCGTCGCAGAAGCAGTTCACGCAGTTCCCCGGCCTGTGCCTCACGGTCCACGAGATCGTGACCAACGGCGACCGGCTGGCCATGCGGTTCTCCGAGCACGGCCGTTCGGTCAGGCACGACGGGCGCGGGGCGGCGTGGACCGGGCTCGGGCTGTACCGCTGGAACGGCACGAGGCTCGTCGAGAACTTCGTGGAGCAGGACTACCTGGCCCGGCGGCGGCAGCTCGCCTCGGGCGTGCCCGCGGGCGTCGAGCCGCCGGCGCTGGCGCCGTGGGACACCGTGGCGCTCGCCCCGGATCCGGAGGCCGAGGAGGTGGTCCGGGCCTGGATCGACGAGTCCGCGCCCGGCCCGGTCACCCTCGACGACGGGGCGCCGGACATCCTGCTCGCCGACGCGTCGTCGCGGGTCGACGACCTGTTCTCCGCCGGCGCGCACGTGGCCTTCCGGGTCACCCGCACCGGAACCTACCTGGGCGGGCTCGGCCCCGACGCCGGGATCGACGATGCCGCGCTCACCGGCGCGCCCGGCACGCTGCACCTCGTCGGGCTGGTCACCGTGGCCGACGGTCGGGTGACCGGCGGGCGGATCGTGCGGGACCGCCTGGGGCTGGCCCGCAGCCTGTCCCGGCCGACGGTGGGGAGTGCGTCGTGACCGTGCCCCGTGCCGACTCCGTCGATCTCACGACACCGGCGGCCAGCGCCGATCCCTTCGCCGTCTTCCGCGCCCTGCGCGAGAGCGACCCGGTGCACTGGAGCGAGGCCCACCGGGCCTGGCTGATTACGCGCTACGACGACGTGTCGGCCGCCTTCCAGAACAAGGCCTTCTCCAACGACCGGGTGCGCCCGGTGCTGGAACGCAAGCGGCAGGCCGGCGCCGAGTCGGCCGCGACCGGCGTGCTCGGCCTGATGACCGGCTGGATGGTCGTCAACGACCCGCCCGTGCACACCCGGCTGCGCAAGCTCGCGGCCGGTGCGTTCAAGGGCCAGCGGATCGCGGCGATGGACGAGATGATCACCCGGATCGTCGACGAGCACCTCGACGCCTTCGTGCGCGGCTCCGGCCCGCAGGACCTGATCTCCGAGGTCGCCTACCCGCTGCCCGCCACCGTGATCGCGACGATGCTCGGCGCGCCGCCCGAGGACCGGGACCGCTTCCGCGAGTGGTCGGACGAGCTCGCGCTGGTCGCCTTCGGCACCGGCGGCGCCGCGCGGGCGGACCGGCACGAGCGGGCGCTGCGTGGGCTCCGGGAGATGGAGTCCTACTTCCACACGCTGATCGAGAAGCGCCGGGCCGAGCCGGGCGAGGACATGCTGTCCGCCCTGATGGCGAAGGAGGGCGACGACCGGCTCTCCGACGACGAGCTCGTCGGCATGTGTGCCCTGCTGCTCTTCGCCGGCCACGAGACCACCACGAACTCGATCGCGAACTCGGTTCTGGCCCTGCTGCGGCACCCCGACCAGCTCGACCGCCTGCGCCGCGACCCGGCCCTGATCGGCCCGGCCGTCGAGGAGCTGCTGCGCTTCGACGGCCCGATCAAGGTGCTCAACCGCTGGGTGGTCGCCGAGACCGAGGTCCGCGGGAAGCCGATCCGGCCAGGGGAGAGGGTGCACCTCGTGCTCGCCTCCGCCAACCGCGACCCGGAGAAGTTCGCCGACCCGGACTCGGTGGACCTGGGGCGCAGCCCGAACCCGCACATCGCGTTCGGCAAGGGCATCCATGCCTGCATCGGCGCCCAGCTGGCGCGGATGGAGACCCGGATCGCGGTGGCGCGGGTCGTCGAGCGGCTGCCCGGGCTGGCGCTCGCGGAGGAGCCGGAGTGGAAGGACGTGCTGGCCTCCCGCTCCATGGAGAAGCTGGTGGTGACCCACTCGTGAGGATCGGGGTCGACAGCGAGGTCTGCGAAGCGCACGGCCAGTGCTCGATCGTCGACATGGACCTCTTCCCCCTCGACGACGACGGCTACTCGGCCGTCGGGCCGGACCGTGAGGTCCCCGAGGGCGAGGAGGACACGGCGAAGCTGGGAGTCGACGCCTGCCCGGTCCGCGCGCTGAAGGTGCTGTCGTGAGCGTGCTGTTCAGCCCCGTCCGGCTGGGCCCGCTCACGCTGAAGAACCGCCTGGTCATGGCCCCCATGGGCACCTGCCTCGACAACGGCGGGTACATCACGGACGACACCGTGGCCTACTACCGCCGGCGGGCCGAGGGCGGCGTCGGGGCGATCACCGTGGAGGGCTGCCTGGTCTCCGCGGACACCGTCGGGCCGGAGCCGCGGATCTGCGGGCCGGAGTACCTGCCCGGGCTGCGCCGGGTCGTCGAGGCCCTGCGGCCCCACGACGTCACGGTCGGCGTACAGCTCATGCATCCCGGCCGGCAGGTCGTCGAGGGGCCGTCCGTGGCGCCGTCGCCCGTGCCGCTGAACGCGGCCTCGCCGGTCCCGCACGAGCTGACGGTGCCGGAGATCGAGCGGATCGTCGCCGACTACGCGCGAGCTGCCCGGTACGCGCAGGAGGCCGGGTACGACTACCTGGAGGTGCACGGGGCGCACGGCTACCTGCCGTCGAACTTCCTGTCCCCGCAGCACAACCACCGCACGGACGGCTACGGCGGCTCGCTGGAGAACCGCGCCCGGTTCTCGGTGGAGGTCGCCCGGGCGATCGTCGCGGCGTGCGACCTGCCGCTCGTGTGGCGGCTCAACGGCACGGACGCCGAGCCGGACGGCTTCGACCTGGAGTCGGCGGTGGCCGTCGCCCGGATGCTCGAGGAGGCCGGGGTCGCGTCGATCTCCGTGTCGTCGGGGACCTGGTTGACGCTGCAGCAGACGCTCGCGCCGATGTCCGTGCCGCGCGGGCACATGCGGCCGCTGGTCCGGGCGGTCAAGCAGGCCGTGTCGGTGCCGGTGATGGCCGTCGGCCGGCTGGACGACCCGGAGCTCGCCGAGAGCATCGTCGAGTGGGGCGAGGCGGACATGGTGCTGCTCGGCCGCGGGCTGATTGCCGAGCCGGACTGGCCGCTGCTGGTGCGGGACGGGCGTCGGGACGAGCTGCGTCCGTGCATCGCCTGCAACGCGTGCGTCGACCTGGTCGGCCGCGGCGAGCGGGCCCGGTGCTCGGTGAACCCCGAGGTCGGCCGCGAGCTGACCTGGGAGGTCAAGCCCGCGGCTCGGCCGCGGCGGGTGATGGTCGTCGGGTCCGGTCCGTCGGGCCTGGAGGCGGCGCGGCTCGCCCGGCTGCGCGGGCACGAGGTCTCGCTCTGGGAGCGGGACGCGGAGCTGGGCGGGAAGCTGGAGGTCGCTGGCCTGGCGCCGAGCAAGCGCGAGGTGCTGCGGTTCCGCGAGCACCAGGCGCGGCGGCTCGGGGCGCTCGGGGTGGAGATCCACACCTCCGCGCCGGTGTCGGCGGGGACCGTCGCGGCCGAGCGGCCGGACGTCGTGATCGTGGCGACGGGCGCGGACCCGCTGGTGCCGCCGATCCCGGGCATCGACGGGCCCACCGTGCACGACGCGCAGCGGCTGCTGCGCGGCGAGATCGCGGTCGGGCCCGGGACGCGGCTGGTCGTGGTCGGCGGTAGCGCCACCGGCTGCGAGACCGCGGAGCTCATGCGGGCGCGGGGGGCCGAGGTCACGATCGTCGAGATGCGCGGCAGCATCGGCCGCGGGATCGAGGCCATCACCCGCCGGCAGCTGGTGCGGCAGCTGAAGAAGGACGGGGTCGAGGTCCTGACCCGGGCCACGGTCGTCGGGATCGAGCCCGGGGTCGTGCGCTGGCAGGAGGCCGACGGCACCGCGCACGCGATCGACGCCGACCTCGTCGCGCTCGCGATCGGGTGGCGCCCGACCGGCTCCGACGTCACCACCGGGCTGGAGCTCGGCGAGGGGATCGAGGTCAGGGTGCTCGGCGACGCCGACTCCCCGGCCGACTTCGTCCGCGCGGTCAACGCCGGCGCCGACGCGGGCCTCACCGTCTGAACGAACGGCGCTCTCGCTCACTGGATGTGAGCGAGAGCGCCGTTCGCTCG
>NZ_JBEZDN010000101.1:0-29565 GCF_040648315.1 Pseudonocardia sp. NPDC049154 | reverse complement strand
AGGCCGCCCGCCACGTCCCCCCCTTCCCGCGCGGGGGGGCCGGGGCCCCGCCCCAGCCATCCCGGGGGGGGGGGCGCCCGGGGCGCCCCCCCTCCCGCTCAGACGACCGTGGCGCCCGAGTCCACGGGGAGCTGCACGCCGGTGACCGCCCGGCCGGAGTCCGACACGAGGTAGAGCACCGCCGCCGAGATGTCCGCGGGAGCGAGCAGCGGGGGGTCGGCGAGCACCTGGTGGAAGCTGTCGCCGTAGGACGGGGACTCCTGCAGGAACCGCTCCAACGACGGGGTGACCCCGCCCATCTCGGTGTCCACGGCCCAGGGATGGACCGTGTTGACCCGGATGTTGTAGGGGGCCAGCTCGATCGCGGCGGACTTCATCAGCCCGACCACGCCGTGCTTCGAGGCACTGTAGTGGCTCTGACCGGGCAGGGACTTGATCCCGGCCGTGGAGCTGGTGATCACGATGGCGCCCCCGCGGCCCTGCTTGATCATGGTCGGCACGGTGGCCTTGAGGGTGTGGAACACCCCGCTCAGGTTCACGTCGATCATGTCCTGCCACTGCTGGTCGGGCATCTCCCAGATCCGCGACCAGTTCACCACCCCCGCGTTGGCGAGGACGATGTCGATGCCGCCGAGCTCGGCCTCGCCCTCCCGGGCCGCCGCGGCCAGCGCCGCGGAGTCCCGGACGTCGACCTCGCGGGCCACGATCCGCCGGTCGAGCGCCTCGACCAGACGGACCGTCTCGTCGAGGTCCTTGCGCTCGGCCGTCGGGTACTCGACCGGGGTGACCTCCTTGCAGACGTCCACCGCGACGATGTCCGCGCCCTCCGCCGCCAGGGTGAGCGCGTGCGAGCGCCCCTGACCGCGCGCCGCGCCGGTGATGAAGGCGACCTTGCCCTCCAGCGTGCCCATCCCGTTCCTCCTTCCGACCGGCGTCGGGCGCCGGTCGCGCCATATCGATGCCGCCGGACGAACCCGCGCGGCGAGGAGCGCTCCCCGGTCGGCCCCGGGGGGCGCACGACGGACTGACTCCGCCGCCGCGCCGAACCGCTCGGACGCGTGCGCGCGGCAGTAGCGCATTGATCTATCTGTTCAACCGCTTGGAGTCTTGGCTCCACTCCGAAGGGCTGTCAAGGTGTGTCTGCGGAAAGTCGAACACGTTTCCGTCTATCGGAACATGGTGACTCCCGCTACGTTGGCGGACCCGCACCCGAGAGGAGCCCCACCTCGTGAGCAGACTGATGGAGTTCGATCCCGCCGACCGGAAGCTTCGGCTCCGGGAGGTCCCGGAACCCACGCCGCCCGCGGGCGGACTGACGGCGCGGATCACGATGGGCGGGGTGTGCGGCACCGATGCGCACCGGCTCGCCGGCGACCTCCCGTCCCCTCCCGGTCCGATCTCCCTGGGGCACGAGGCGGTCGGCACGGTCCTCGAACTCGGCGACAGCACGACCACCGACAGCGCCGGGCAGCCGCTCGCGGTCGGCGACCGGGTCCTGTGGTACCCGCCCGCGGCGTGTGGGCGGTGCCGGGCGTGCACCGTGCAGCGCGGCTATGCGTTCTGCGCGAACACCGACTGGCCGATCCCGGTGGAGCGCGCAGGGTCCGCCGGCTTCCAGGACGTGGCGACCCTCACGTCGCAAGTCGCCGTCTTCCTCATCCCGGACGAGGTGCCGGACGCGGCCGCAGCAGCCTTCGGCTGCGCCCTGCCGACCGTGCTCGGCGGGTTCGACCGCATCGAACCGGTCGAGGCCGGGGGTTCCGTCGTCGTTCTCGGATCGGGCCCGGTCGGCCTGGCCGCGACCCTTGCGCTCGGGCGCACCGATCTGGACCGGCTGATCGTCGTCGGGACGGGCGCGGAGCGACTGGACACGGCACGACGGTTCGGTGCCACCGACGTGCTCGACCTGGCCGAGACGTCCGTCGAGGGGCGCCGCGCGCTCGTCATGGAGCACACCGGCGGTCGCGGCGCCGACCTGGTCGTCGAGGCCGCCGGTGTGGCCGCCGCGATCTCGGACGGGCTGGACCTGCTCGGCCCGGGGGGAACCCTGCTGGTGCTCGGTCTGTACTCCGGTGCGGGCGTGGTGCCGGTCGACATCGTCCGCCTGAACAACCTGCATCAGCGCATCGTCGGCAGCATCGGGTCGCACGCCGGCCACGTGTACCGCGGCCTGGAACTGGTCACGCGAGTGCAACCGACCATGGGCATCGACCGCCTGGTGACCGGACGCTACCCACTCGACCAGCTGGAGGAGGCGATTCGGGCCAGCGCGGCGGGCGAGGTCGTCAAGGCCGTCGTCACCCCCTGAGCACGGGCGGAGGTCGGGGTGTGCCGGACTCGCGCGGATCGAGTGCGGGGGTGCGGCCTCGCCGGCCGGTCAACCCAGGTCCAGCTCGCGGACCGGGGTGGTCGGGTCGGCCGCGTCGAGCAGCGTGAGCAGCGTGGCGGCCTCCTCGGCACCCCGGCCGCTCGCGGTCTGGAACTTGGCGCGCAGGCGGGCGTCGTCAAGGGGGGCCTCCGGGCTGCCCGAGCGGTCCGGGACGTCCGCGGTGTGGATCTCCGACCCCACCCGGACGGTCACCCGGGCGCCGCGACGGCTCGGGAAGCGGGCGTCGAACCCGGGGTCGGCGACCAGCCGGACCCTGCGGGTCAGCGCCCGCAGCGCCTCGTCCGGCTCGATGCCCGGGTCGAAGGTCTCGCTGCTCAGCGCGGCCGCGACCAGGTGCGGGATGCTGAACCGCCGCTCGGCCAGGCTCACCGGCGCCGCGATCCCGGCGCTGGCGATCGCCGTCCCGTACGTCTCGACGGTGATCTCGTCGATCTCCCCGGCGATCCGGTCGCGCAGCTGCAGCGCCCCGTCGACGGGCGCGAACGCGTGCCCGCAGCACTGGTAGGGCTTCACCGTGATCCGCTCCAGGGCCAGGGTGTCCCCCGGCGCGGAGCGCGAGTGCGCCCACTCCGTGGTCGTGCCGGTCGCGGCGGCGAACCCCGCCGGTCCCTCCAGCACGTCCGCCGCGCCGCTGAGCCCACCGCGGGCGGCGGCCGCGGCCACCACCCCGGCCTGCGCGGCCGCCCCGGCGTGCAGGGGTTTGCCCGCGGCGTCGCTGCGGAAGGTCTGCTGCACACCACCACAGGTGGTGGCGGCGAGGGCGAGGGCGTGGGCGACCGTGGCGGGATCGGCGTCGGTCAGGTCGGCCGCCGCCGCCGCCGCGCCCAGCGCGCCCGCGGTGCCGGTGGTGTGCCAGTGCGCGTAGTGCGTGGGACCGAGGTCGGCCGCCACCCGGCACCCGATCTCGAACCCGACGGCGACCGCGCGCAGCAGCCGGCCCAGGTCGAGATCGCGCTGGTCCGCCACAGCGAGCGCGGCCGCGATCGTGGGCGCGCCCGGGTGGTAGAGGCCGGGGGCGTAGATGTCGTCGAGCTCCAGGGTGTGCGAGCCGGACCCGTTGACCAGCGCCGCCAGCGGCGCCGGCGCCCGCTCCGCCCGTCCGACGATTCGGCTGGGTCCCTGCTCGCCCAGCTCCAGGCCCGTCAGCAGGGAGCGGACCGGGAGCTCCTCGGTGGCTCCGAGCGTCACGCCCAGCCAGTCCACGAACGCCCGGCGGGCCCAGCGCTGCGCCTCGGCGCCGCTCGCCCGCTCCCGCAGGCCGACCGCGGTGTCCCCGAGGACCTCGACGACGCCACTCACGAGCGGTACACCGACACGACCGCGTCCACCGCGACCACCCCGTCGCCCGGCGCCCGCACGAGCACCGGGTTCAGCTCCGCCTCGGCCACCGCCGGGCCGTCGAGCAGCGCGAGCCGGGACACCGCGCTCACCGCCTCGGCAAGCGCGTCGAGATCCCCCCGCGGCAGGTCGCGGTACCCGTCGACCGCGCGGAACGCCACGACCTCGCCGATCATCTCCCGCGCCTGCTCGGGCGTGACCGGGGCGGGCCGCACGCTGCGGTCCCGGTAGAGCTCGGTGAGCACGCCGCCCGCCGCCACCATCACCAGCGGTCCGACGTCCGGGTCCCGGCGGAACCCGATCAGCGCCTCGGCGACCCCGGAGACCATCTGCTGCACGAGCACGCGGTCCACGGCGAGGTCCGGCCTGCGCTCGGCCACCGACACGCGGATGCGGGTCGCCGCCCGGGCCAGCTCCGGTCCGTCGGCCACGCCGAGCACGACCCCGCCGAGCTCGGACTTGTGGCCCACCGCGGCGTCCACCAGCTTCACCGCGGCGGGCGCGGGCACCGGCAGGTCTGCGAGCTCCGCCACCGGCACGACGACGTGCGGCGCGCTGGGCACCCCGACCCGCTCGAGGACCGCGTAGGACTCGGCCTCGTCGAGCGGGGAGGTCCGGGCGTCCGCGGGCGGGGCGACCACGGCGGCGGGGGCCCCCGGGGCCTGCCGGACGAACACCGCGGCGAGGGCGTCGGCGCACGACTCGGGGGTGCGGAAGGCACTGATCCCCTTGGCCCGCAGCAGACCGAGCGCGTCCGGGGCGGCCGGCACCACGAACGCGGCCAGCGGGGTCGAGCGGTCCGCGGACTCGATGATCGGCGCCACGCTCACCTCGGGCGTGAAGCGGGCGGAGCTGCCCGGCACCGCGACCACGGCGTCGAACTCGGGGGCCTCCAGCAGGACGTCGAGCACACCCTTGATCACGGCGTACTGGGTGCCCGCCAGCGTCAGGTCGATCAGCGCGCCGTGCCCGGCGTCCACCCCGAGCCCGGCGAGCGTCGCCGCGGTGTCCGCGGACGGGGCGGTCGGCACCGCCCCGCGGGCCGCCAACGCGTCGACGATCATCGCGCCGCCCCCGCCCGTGGTGGACACCACGCCCACGCGCGGGGCCCGCGCGCGCCCGGCCGGGACCCGACGGGCCAGGTGCTGGGCCTCCAGCAGCGCCTCGAACGTGGTGACGCGCGCGATGCCGAGCGAGCGCAGGAAGGACTCGGCCACGACGTCGTCCCCGGCGAGGGCACCGGTGTGCGACTGCGCCAGCTCGGCGGCGGCGTCGGACCGGCCCAGCTTGTAGGCGACGACGGGCTTGCCCCGCTCGGCCGCCGCCCGCGCGAACGCGGCCAGGTGCTCGGCGTGGGTGAGGTTCTCCAGGAACAGCGCGAAGCTCGCCACCTGCGGGTCGTCGACCGCGGCCAGGCAGATCTCGCCGAGCGACAGGTCGATCTCGTTGCCGGTGGAGACCATCGAGGCGAAGCCCAGGCCCATCTCCGCGCCACGGGAGAGCAGCGCGCCCAGGGCGCTGCCGGACTGCGACGCGACGAAGACGTCCCCGGCGGGCAGCGCGTCATCGGCGAAGGCGGCGTTGCCGGTCAGCGCCATGCGCCGCTGCAGGTTCGCCACCCCGAGGCTGCTCGGGCCGAGCAGCCGCAGCGACGATCCCGCGAGGATCTCCGTGAGCTCGCCGCGCAGGTACCGGCTCTCCGGTTCCTGCCCGACGAATCCGTCGGCGATCACTGTCGCCACCGGCACCCCGAGCTCGGCGCAGGCGTGCACGGCACCCACCGCCGCGCTCGCCCCGGTCACGATCAGCACGTGGTCCGGGACCCGTGGCAGCTCGTGCAGCGACGGGTACGCCTTCTCCCCCGCCACCGTGTCGCGGGTGGGGTTGACCGGGAAGACCTCGCCCGCCCAGCCGTGTCGGCGCAGGTAGCTCAGCGGCCGCGAGGTCGTCTTGCCCGGTGTGTTCGAGGCGCCGACGATCGCGATCGACCGCGGGTCGGTGAGCGCCCGGTAGAAGCCGGAGTCCGCGCTCATGCTCAACGCCCCGGCCGCTGGGAGAACCGGCGCCCGAAGACGTGCTCGGCGATCCGGTTCTTCAGGACCTCTTCCGAGCCGCCCGCGATCCGCCAGCCGCGGGTGCGCCGGAAGCAGTACTCGACGAGGGTCTCCTCGCCGAACCCGGTGGCGCCCATGGCCTGCACGGCGGTGTCGGCGGCGAGGAAGCCCGCCTCGTTCGCGGCGAGCTTGGCCATCGCGGTCTCGGCGGCGCCGGGCAGCCCGTCCCGGTCGCCCGCCCGCGCGGCCCGCTCCAGCAGCAGCTGCGCGGACTCCAGGCGCAGCGCGGCCTCGGCGAACATCCACTGCAGACCCTGAAACTCGGCCAGCGGGCGGCCGAACTGCTCGCGCTCGAGGACGTACTCCTTGGCGCGGTCGAAGGCGTAGCGGCCCACCGCGATCGAGCGCGCACTGTTGCCCAGCCGCTCCACGTTGAAACCGCTGATCTGCTTCTTGAACCCGCCCTCGCCGAGCAGCACCTGCGACTCGGGGATCACGCAGTCGGCGAAGTAGAGCGGGCACCAGTGCTCGCCGTTCATGTACTTCGAGGGCGGCCCGATCGTCAGCCCCGGGGTGCCGCGGTCCACCAGCACCGAGCCGATGCCGCCGGTGCCCGGCCCGAACCGCACGTAGACGAGGTAGAGGTCCGCGTCGGCGCTGTGCGTGGAGAAGACCTTGGTCCCGGTGAGCGACCACCCGCCCTCGACCTTCGTGGCGGTGGTGCTCAGCTCGGTCACCGCGGAGCCGGCCTCGGGCTCGCTCATCCCCAGCGCGATCAGCAGGTCGCCGGCGAGCAGCCCGGGCAGGTAGCGCTCCCGCTGCTCCGGCGAGGCGTACTGGGCGAAGGTGCGGATCGGCCCGAAGTTGCCCGCCTGCACGATGTCCGCGCTGCGCGGGCAGCCCGCCGCCACCGCCTGGATCGCGGTCACCGCGGCCAGCAGGCCCGCACCCTGCCCGCCCTGCTCCTCGGGGATGCTCAGCCCGAGCAGCCCCTGCTTGGCCAGCAGCCGCGCGGTGTCCCGCTCGTAGCCGGGTTCGTGCGCGCGAGTCAGCGCCCCCGGGCCCAGCTGGTCGCGGGCGAACGCCTCGGTCGACGTGCGGAACTCGGTGAGCAGGTCGGGATCGTCGATCACGAAGCCTCCTGGGGTGTCTCGTGCAGGACGGCGATCCGGCCGTCACCGTCGACGTCGAGCAGCGGGTAGCGACGGAAGAGTGCGGGATCGTGACCGGGCACGACGTGCTCCGGTGAGTCCGCGAGTGCCGCGATGGTCTGGAAGCCGTCGAGGGTGTGCTCGACGTCCACCATGGCCGGGAAGGGGTTGGTGTCGGCCAGGTTCTCGTCGAAGTGGATCGCATCGGCGGCGAGCACCACCCGGCCGCGCGCGGTCTGCACGGCCACGACCTGCGTGCCGCGGGTGTGGCCGCCGACGAGCACGACGTCGAGCCCGGGGAACAGCGTGCGGTCGCCGTCGACCACGTCGACGCGGCCGGCGAAGAGCAGTCGGACCACCTCGGCGACGTCGTCGGGCTCGTAGAAGTGGCTGAGCCTGCGATGGCGCATGGCCGACCCGGTCACGTAGCTCATCTCGGCCGCCTGCACCACGAACCGGGCCTCGGGGAAGTCGCCGAGGTTGCCCGCGTGGTCGAAGTGCAAGTGGCTCAGGACGACCGTGCGGACCCGGTCGCGCCGGAACCCCAGCAGCTCCACCGCGGCGCCGGGCCCGAGCTCGAGCTCGCGCCCCCGGCGCCGTCCGGCCTCGGGGCCGAACCCCGTGTCGACGACGACGAGATCGTCCCCGCGGGCCGCCACCCACACGATGAAGTCGATGTCGCTGTGTCCACAGCGGTCGCCGGGCACCAGGAAGTTGTCCCGGGTGGGACGCGACCCGCGGCCCATCCGGACACCCCACAGCTCCCAGGGGTCAGCCACGGCCCTCGACCAGCTTGACCATCACCGGGTAGTAGTTCGCACCGAACCCCGCGTCCCGGGTGCGGGCGAGCAGGTCCATGGTCTGGGCCGCGCCCGCGGCGGGGATCTCGGACTCCTCGGCCAGCTTGAGCGCCAGCGCCAGGTCCTTGATCGCGTAGTCGACCGGGAAGGCCTTCTCCGGGTACTCGTCGACGAGCATCGTGGCCGACGCGGTGCGCTGCAGGGCGAAGCTGTCCGCCGAGCCCAGCTTGAGCGCGGAGAACAGGGTGTCCGGGGAGACGCCCGCGGCCCGCCCGATCGCCAGCGCCTCGGCGAGCGCGTTCATGTTCAGGAACAGCACCATGTTGTTGAGGATCTTGACCACCTGGCCGTTGCCGAGCCCGCCGGCGTGCGCCACGTCGCTGCCCATCGTGGACAGCAGCGGCTCCAGCTCGGCGAAGACCGGCTCCTCCGCGCCGACGGTGATCAGCAGGGTCCCGTCCGCGGCGGCCTGCCGCATCCGGGCCACCGGCGCGTCGACCAGCGTGACCCCGGCCTCGGCGAGCTGCTCACCGAGCTGTCGGGTGCGCGTGACGTCGCTGGTGCTCATGTCGACGACGATCCGCGGCGGGTGCGCGGCGGTCAGCAGCTCCTCGGCCACCGTCTCGACCTGCGCGATCGAGGGCAGCGACAGGAACACCACGTCCACGGCCTCGCCCAGATCGCCCACCGACCCCGCGACCCGCGCACCCAGCTCGGCGGCGGGCGCGGTGGCGGCGGCCACCGGATCGAACACGACGACGGGACGCTCGGCCTTGCGGATCAGGTTCGCGGCCATGCCCGACCCCATCACGCCGAGCCCGACGAATCCCAGCGTCGACTCCGCGGCGCTCACGAGATGTCCATGATGACGCTCTTGACCTGGGTGTAGTGGTGCACCGCCTCGGTCCCCTTCTCCCGTCCGAGCCCGCTGTTCTTGTAGCCTCCGAAGGGCACCTCGACCCCGGCACCGACGTACCGGTTCACCTGGACCTGGCCCGCCGCCAACCGCTCGGCGACCCGATGTGCCACCCCGACGTCACAGGTGAAGACCCCGGCCGACAGCCCGTACTCGGTGTCGTTGGCGAGGGCGATCCCCTCCTCCAGGGTGTCGAACTCCAGCACCGACTGGACCGGGCCGAAGATCTCCTCGCGGGCGACCCGCATGTCGTTGGTGACCCCCGCGACCAGCGTGGGATTGACGAACCGGCCGCCCGCGCCGGGCTGGTCACCGCCGACGACGACCTCGGCGCCCTCGGTGCGCGCGGCGTCCACGAAGGACACCACCCGCTCGAGCTGGCGCTCGGAGATCAGCGGGCCGACGTCCGGGTCGTCGAGCCCGTGGCCGACCGACAGCCCGCCCATCCGTGCGGCCAGCCGCTCCACGAACGCGTCCCGGACCCGCCGGTCCACCAGCAGGCGGGTGGTGGCGAAGCAGGACTGCCCGGAGTTGCGGACGACGGCCTGGGCGCCCGCCTTCGCGGCGGCGTCGAGGTCCGCGTCGGCGCAGACGATGGTGGGCGACTTGCCGCCCAGCTCCAGGTTGACCCCGATGATCCGGCGGGCCGCGACCGCGCCGACCGCCCGACCGCCCGCGACGGAACCGGTGAACGTGAGGTGCCGGACGAGCTCGTGCTCGGTGATCGCGATCCCCGTGGGGTCCGCCGGGCCGAGAACGACGTTGCACACGCCGGGCGGGAACCCGACCTCGACGAGCAGCCTGCCCAGCAGCACCGAGGTGAGCGGGGTGAGCTCGGAGGGCTTGACCACGACGGTGTTGCCCGCGGCCAGGCAGGGCGCCACCCCGCGGGCCAGCTGGGTCAGCGGGGCGTTCCACGGGGTGACGTGGCCGACCACGCCGAGCGGCTCCCGCCGGGTGTAGGCGAAGGTGCCGGTGGGCTGTGAGAGGACCTCGCCGTGGATCTTGTCGGCGAGCCCGGCGTAGTACTCGAAGTACCGGGCGCTGCCCTCGATGTCGGTGCGGGCCTGCGAGACCGGCTTACCGGAGTCGATGCTCTCCAGCCGGGCCAGCAGCTCGCCGTCCCGCCGGATCGCCGCCGCCGCGGCGGCCAGCAGCCTGCCGCGGGCGACGGGGGCGAGCGCCGCCCACCCGCCGAACGCCTCGTGGGCGTTCACCACGGCCTCGGCGACCCGCTCCGCCGAGGTAGTCTCGACGCGCGCGACGACGGCGCCGGTGGCCGGGTCGTCGACGTCGAGCACCGTCCCGCCGCCCCGGGCGGTGAACTCACCGCCCACGTGGGCGGTGAGCACCTCGGGCAGGCCTGCGGCCTCGACCGCCTCCGCGACCTCGGCCCGCAACGTCGTCGTCATGCGCGTGCTCCTGTGCACTCGGAGGGATCAGGAGGAGGCGGGCTGCCCCTCGGCCGTACCCAGGCGCGGGCGCTCGCCGGAGGCGCTGATGGTCAGCACCGCCTCGGCGAGCACCCGGCCGTCGAGGGTCAGCACCTGGGAGCGGGAGAAGTTGAGACGCCGCCCGCGTTTGACCACGGTGCCCTCGACGAGCACCTCCGGGTCGCCCGGCGCCACGCCCATGTACTGCACGGTCATGGACACCGTGGTGAACCGGCTGCCCAGGTTGTAGTCGTGACCGGCGGCGACGCAGCCGCCGCCGACCGAGTCGAGGGCGGTCGCGAGGACCCCGCCGTGGAAGACCCCGTCGTGCGCGGAGAGCTTGTCCTGGTACTTCAGCCGGGCCCGGACGAAACCGGGCTCCCAGTCGACGATCTCCAGGCCGATCTCCCGGTTGAACGGCACGTGCCGGCTCCAGTGCTCCCGGAACCACGCGTCCCGGGCGCTCATCTCCTCGGCCGTCAGCGTCACTGCTCCGCCCTCCTCCTCGTTCGGCGTGCGGCTCAGGCCGCCGTCACGCTCACCGACGCGCTGACGCCGTTGATGAGCTCCTCGGCCTCCGCGACCATGCGGGAGACGAGCTCCTCGCAGGTCGGGATGTCGTGGATCAGGCCGACGACCATGCCCGCGGTCCAGATGCCCGCCTCGACGTCGCCCGTCTCGTAGACGGTCCGACCGCGGGCGCCCGCCACCAGCTCGCGGACGTCCTCGAAGACACCACCCTCGTTGAGGATGCGGATGACCTCGGTGGACACGCTGTTCTTCGCCACGCGCGCGGTGTTGCGCAGCGTGCGCAGGATCAGGTCGGTCTCGAGCTCGTTCGAGTCCACCATGGCCTGCTTGACGTTGTGGTGGATCGGCGCCTCCTGGGTGCACATGAAGCGCGTGCCCATGTTGACGCCCTCGGCGCCGAGCATCAGGGCGGCGGCCAGGCCGCGCCCGTCGCCGATGCCGCCCGACGCGATGATCGGGATGTCCAGGGCCCGGCGCACGGCCGGGACCAGGACGAGGTTGGTGACGTCGTCCTCACCGGGGTGTCCGGCGCACTCGAACCCGTCGACGCTCACGATGCTCACGCCCACGGCCTGGGCCTTGATCGCGTGCCGGACGCTCGTGCACTTGTGGATGACCTTGATGCCCGCGCCGTTGAAGATCTCCATGAACTGCTGCGGGTTGGAGCCCGCGGTCTCGACCATGGTGATGCCCTCGTCGGCGATGACCTGCGCGTACTCCAGGTACGGCATCGGGCGGATGGACGGCAGCACGGTCAGGTTCACCCCGAACGGCTTGTCCGTCATCTCCCGACAGCGCGCGATCTCCTTGCGCAGGTCCTCGGGCGTGGGCTGGGTGAGCGCAGTGATCATGCCGACCGCTCCGGCGTTCGCCACGGCCGAGACGAGCTCGGCGGTGCCGACCCACTGCATGCCGCCCTGGACGATGGGGTGGTCCACCCCGAGCAGCTCCGTCACACGGTTGCGGATCATCGATGAAGCCTCTCTGCGATCGAACGGGGTCAGGAACGGCGGGAGGCGCGGCCGAGCGGGGCCGTCCCGTAGATCTGGGGCATGCCGGTGACCAGCTCCTCGGGGGTGAGCGCGGCGCCCTTGGCGCTGGCGTACTCGCCCTCGATGGCCCACCCGGTGAGACGCTGCACCTTGTCGCCGTCGACGCGCAGGACCTGGCCGGTCAGCCAGGACGCGGCGTCCGAGGCGAGGTAGGCGACGACGCCGGAGGTGTTGGCCGGGTCCCGAGGGTCGAACCCGTCGGAGCGGGAGTCCGCCGCGACGCTGTCGATGCCCTGGGTCATGCGGGTGGCGGCCAGCGGGGACACCGCGTTGGCGGTCACGCCGTAGCGGGCCATCTCGATCGCGGTGATCTGGGTCAGCGAGACGATGCCCGCCTTGGCGGCGCCGTAGTTCGCCTGGCCCGCGTTGCCGAACAGCCCGGTGCCCGACGTGGTGTTGATGATCCGACCGGCGACCGGCTGCCCCAGCTTCGACTGCTCGCGCCAGTAGGCGCAGGCGTGCCGGGTGAGCGCGAACGTGCCCTTGAGGTGCACGTTGATCACGGCGTCGAACTCGTCCTCGGCCATGGAGAACAGCATCCTGTCGCGGACGATGCCCGCGTTGTTCACGACGACGTCGAGCCGGCCGAACTCCTTGACGGTGGAGCGCACGAGCTCCTCGACACCGCCCCAGTCGCTGACCGACGTGCCGTCGGTCGTGGCGGCGCCGCCCGCGGCGGTGATCTCCCGGACGACCTCGTCCGCGGGGGTCTCGGTGCTCGTCTCACCGTGCAGACCGGCGCCGATGTCGTTGACCACGACCGTGGCGCCCGCCGACGCGAGGGTGAGGCAGTGGGCCCGACCGAGGCCCCGGCCCCCACCGGTGACGATGGCGACCTTTCCGTCGAGCATGCCCATGTGTCGCGAACTCCTCATCGGGTCGGGGACGGCGATCCCCCGGTGACGCGGCCGTCCCGGGTGTCCTTGGGACGGTATCAGGCAGGAGCGCATACATCGCAACTATCCAACTGATTACTGTGGGACACTTCTCCTGCCCGCGACCGACTGTTGCCAACCCGCAGCCAATCGTGTTACTGAATCGACCGACTTCGAAGAGGTGGTCCGTGAGAATCAGGCTGGAACCCGAGCTCGAGGCGCTGCGCGCTGCCGTGGACGGGCAGGCCGCCCGCACGGTGGCGCCGCTCGCCGAGAAGGTCGACCGCGGCCAGGCGTTCTCCCCGGAGCTGTGGGCCGCCGTCCGCGACATCGGGCTGACCCGGCTCCCGTTCGCCGAGGAGCACGGCGGCGAGGGCGGCACGGTCCGCGCGTACGTCGTCGCCACCCGTGAGGTGGCGCGGCACTCCCCCGTCGGCGCGCTCTACCCCGGCACCACGATCCAGGTCGCGATGACCCTGCTGCAGCACGGCACGCCGGAGCAGGTCGCGCGGTGGGTGCCGCGGCTGGTGTCCGGTGAGTCCGTGGCGTCCTGGGCGTTCACCGAGCCCGCAACGGGCTCCGACCCACGACAGATCACCACGCGCGCCGAGCGGACCGACGCGGGCTGGCGCCTCACCGGCGCCAAGCAGTTCATCTCCTTCGCCGGGCAGGCGGACGTCGCGCTGGTGTTCGCGCGGACCTCCGAGACGGCGCTCGGCGCGTTCCTCGTCGACACCACCGACCCGGCCTGGTCGGTCGGCGAGCCGAGCGAGGTGCTGTCGATGGGCGGCACGGAGGCCCGTCCCGTCGCCCTCGACGGCGTGCTCGCCGAGGGCCTGGTCGGCCCGGTCGACGGTGGGTTCGACGTGATGATCGCGGGCGAGGCGTTCGGCAAGCTGCGGGCCGCCACGATCAGCGCCGGGATCGCCGCCCGCGCCCTGGAGGAGGCGAGCGCCTACGCCCTCACCCGCGAGCACCGCGGCACGCCCATCGGGCGCAAGTTCCCCACCATCCAGGCGCTGCTCGGCAAGGCCGCCGCCTCCACGCTCGCCGCCGAGTCACTGCTGTTGACCTGCGCGGACCTCCTCGACCGCAAGCAGTCGGTCCCCGCCGAGGCCGCATCGGCACGGCTGGTGTCCGGTCGGGCCGCCCGCGAGGCCACGGAGGCCGCGCTGCACGTCTGCGGCGCGTACGGGCTGACCAAGGACATGGTCGTCGAGCGGCTGTACCGGGAGGCGGTGTTCTTCGACGTGTCCCAGGGGGTCACCGAGATCCAGCAGGTGATCGTGGCGCGCGAGCTGCTCGCCGAGGCCGCGAAGAGCGGCCGCGCGTGAGCACGGGACTGCCCGCCGTCGCGCTGATCGCGGCGCCGGGGCGGATCGCGGAGACCGTCGCGCTCGGGGCCGACCTCGACGCCGCGGGGTTCGCGGGGCTCTACCTGCCGTCGACCAGCGAGCCGATGTCACTGTGTCTGTCGCTGGCGCACGCCACCCGACGGATCGCCCTGGCCACGTCGGTGCTGCCGATCTATCGCAGGCACCCGACCGACCTCGCTGCCGCGACGCGCCATCTCGCCGAGGTGAGCGAGGGTCGGTTCCGGCTCGGTCTCGGCGTGAGCCACGCACCCCAGCGCGAGCGGCTCGGCGTGCGGTCGACCTCGCTGCTCGGCGACCTGCGAACCTACCTCGACGAGCTCGACGCGGAGCTCAAGTGCGCCGCGCCGGTGGTCGTCGCCGCACTGGGCCCGCGGATGACCGAGCTCGCCCTGGCCCGGGACGGGCTGGTCCAGGCGAACGTCGGGCGGGCGGCCACGGCCGTGCTCGTCGAGTCGCTGCGCGACCGCAGACCTCCCGCGTTCGAGGTCTCCACCATGATCCCGACGGTCGTCGGCGCGGACCTCGAGGCCGCCCGCGAGCGGTGCCGGGACATCCTGACCTCCTACGTCACCCGCCCGAACTACGTCGCCCAGTGGCGCCGCGTCGGACACGGCGCCGTCATGGACGCGATCGAGACCGCCGGGGACCCGGCGGTCCGGCGGGCCGCCATGACCGACGCCTGGATCGACGACGTCTGTCTGCTCGGCCCGCTCGACCGGATCCGCGACGGCCTCACCGCGTGGTCCGAGACCGGCGTCGACCTGCCGATCCTCGTCCCCTCGGCCTTGGACGGCGGCCACCGGACCGCCGTGCGCCACGTCCTGGGTCTGGCCGGCTGACTGGCTCGCCGAGCCGTCCACCACCGACCGGGAACGACCGGGAACGACCGCGGGGCGGTCGGGTCGACACCCGACCGCCCCGTGGGCACCCTCTGCGTCAGTGCTGGGACATCCCGCCGTCGACGACATGCACCGAGCCGGTGACCATCGCCGCGTCGTCGCCGACCAGGTAGGCGATGAAGGAGGCCACCTCGTCCGCCGTCACGTCCCGCGGGATCGCCCCCGGTGCGGCGGGCACCGTGCCCTTGGCCCGGGCGATGGCGATCATCGGGGTGTCCGTCGGGCCGGGGCAGACCAGCGAGCAGCGGATGTTCTCGGCCGCGTACCGGTAGGCGATCTGGCGGGTCAGGCCCGCCAGCCCGTGCTTGCTCGACACGTAGGCGGCCCCGCCGGTGCCGAGGACCGAGGCGACGGACCCCACGTTCACGATCGCCCCGCCCCCCGCCGCGCGCAGTGCCGGGATCGCCCCCTTGCACATGAGGAAGTTGCCGCGCAGGTTCACCCCGACGACGCGGTCGAAGACCTCCAGCGACACGTCCTCGATCCGGCCGTCCTCGACCACCGTGAGCCCGGCCACGTTGGCGACCGCCTTGAGCGGGCCCAGCTCGGCCTCGACCTGGGCGAAGAGCCCGCTCACCTGGTCCGGGTCGCTGATGTCGGTCGCCCGCACGAGGTGCCCCTCGAGCGGGAAGTCCACGGCCTCCTTGACCGCGGCGGCGTCGAGGTCCACGAGCGCGAGGGTCCAGCCCTGCGCCGCGAGCCGCCGGGCCGTCGCCAGGCCGATGCCCGAGGCCGCGCCCGAGACGATCGCCGTCCTGTCGTCCGTCATGTGTCCGCCTTACTTCAGAGCGATCGGGTTGACCGGCGAGCCGACGGCACCGGTGATGCCCAGCGGCGGCGCGACCAGCTGGAACGAGTAGCGCCCGTCCTCGGCGCAGTCCGCGGCCAGGCCACTGAGCGACCAGTACTCACCGAACTGCATGCCCATCTCTCGTATGCAGAGCAGGTGCATGGGCAGCATGTTGCCGGGGATGTCCGACACCGGGTCCTCGACCTGGACGGTGTCGGCCGCGACCGCCGCGGCGTCCCGCTCGTGCAGCCACGCGGCACACCGCCAGTGCAGGCCCGCGGAGATCGGCGTGGTGCGGTCGCGCAGGAACTCGCCCGCCCAGCCGGTGTGGATCAGGACGATGTCACCCGCGTTGATCTCCACACCCTGGGCCTCGGCGACCGCCGTGAGCTCCTCCGGCGAGATCGGCTCGCCGTGCGGGACCATGACCACGCCGCGGTGGCGCGCCACGTCGAGCAGCACGCCCCGGGAGGTGATGCCCTTGACGTCGACCTTCTCGATGCCCAGCTTGCTGGCGCCGAGACTGGTCACCGCGCTCGACGGGAAGCCGTTGTACATCTTCTCGTCGTAGTAGACGTGCGAGAGGGCATCCCATTGCGTGGCCGCTTGCAGGTGCATGACGATCATGTCGTCGTTGAAGCGAAGGATGTCGCCGTCGAGCATCCCACCGAGCTCCTGCGCGGTCGGGTGGGCCGCCCAGCCACGCTGCTCGACGAGCGCGTGCGCGTCCCCGCCGTCGACCGTCATGACGTGCAGCGGGTTGCGCCGGAAGTGCAGCCCGCCCTGCGGGCCGCTCTCGCCGAACGGCAGCCCGAGCGGGAACACCGCTCCCTTGGTCACCTCCGCCGCCGCCGCGCGGACGTTCGCCTCGGTGATCAGGTTGAGCGTGCCCAGCTCGTCGTCGGCGCCCCAGCGGCCCCAGTTGCGCACCTTGTCCGCGGTGCGGGTCCATTCATCCATCAGGCTCACAGCGCATCACCTGCTCTCGTGTTGAGGATGCCGTCGAGGTCGGCAGCGATCTGGAAGGCGAGGTACTTCGAATAGGGGCGCACCTGCACGAGGCCGCCACCGATGAACCAGAGCCCCTCCTGGCCGGACTGCTGCCACAGGAGGCCGAGCTCGCCGCTCTCGTCGATCCCGCCGAGCGGGGCGGTCCGGTCGACGACCTCGTCGCCGAGGTACCGGCGGGCACCCTCGCGCATGTCGAGGAACCCGGTGGCCAGTACGACGATGTCGGCCTCGAGCTCGGTGCCGTCGGACAGCCGGACGCCCGTCGGGGTGAACTCCTCGAGACCCGCGCCCTGGTGCACCGCGACCTTGCCGTCGATGATCAGCCCGGAGGCCCCGCAGTCGATGTAGTACCCGCCCGGGCCGCCGCTGCGGGCGCCGAAGGACATCAGCCCCGAGCGCTCGCCGGTCGTCGGCTCCCCCATCACCACCTTGAAGTTGGTGCGGCGCAGGCCGTCCAGCAGCTCGCGGTCCATCTCGGCGATCGCCGCGGTCTGCGGCTCGGCCAGCTGCATGAGCAGCGGCCACGGGATCGAGGTGGCCTGCAGGTCCGCGTACTCCAGCGGAAGCGAGTCCTCGTTGTACTGGCCCTCGAAGAGGACGAGGTTGCCGTTGTCCCGGCTCATCACGTAGGTCCCGCCGCGCTGGACCATCGTGACCTCGGCGCCGGAGTGGTGGAGGTCCTCCATCACGTCGTGGGCGCTGGTCCCGGCCCCGATGACCACGGCCTTCTTGCCGGCCACCCCGCTGCCGGAGCGGTACTCGGCGGTGTGCAGGACCTGCCCGCCGAACGTGTCCCGACCCGGGACGGTCGGCACCACCGGGACCCCCGAGATGCCGGTCGCGACTACGAGGTGACGCGGGTGCAGGACCCGCTCGCCCTGCGGCGTGCGCGCCGTGACCGTCCAGGTGTGGGACTGCTCGTCGTACTCGCCGGAGACCACCTCGGTGCCGGTCCAGACGTTGATCTCGAGCGCCGCGCGGTAGGTGTCCAGCCAGTCCGCGTACTTCTCCTTCGGTGTGTACACCGGCCAGCCGGGTGGGAAGGCGAAGTACGGCAGGTGGTCGCTGTAGACCGGGGCGTGCAGGACGAGCGACTCGTAGCGCTTGCGCCACACGTCGCCCACCTGGTCGTCGCGTTCGACGACGAGCGTGTCGACCCCGATCAGGCCCAGGTTCGCCGCGACGGCGAGGCCGTTCTGCCCGGCCCCGACGACCAGCACCTCGGGGTCCGGTCGCTCGAACGAGCACGCCTCGGCGCGGCGGTGGTGCCACGGTGTCTGCTCGCCCCCGCGGGCCGGACGCGGGCGGCGGTGCCGGATCGCGCGCGGGCGGTTCGTCAGGTCGTCGAGCGAGGTCAGCACGGTCCAGGCACGCCACTCGCCGTCGACGTCGGGCATCAGCCGCACGTGGCCAAGGACGTGGCCGGCCTCCGTCTCACCTTCGAAGAAGCCCTCGACCCAGGTCTGCTCGGGGGTGGGCGAGGTCAGGATCGGCTCCACGCCGCCGGACCGGACCGACCGGAGGGGGAACTGCGCGGCGCTCGCCACGAACGCCTGGATGGTCTCCGTCCCGGTGTAGCTGGCGAGCCGCCAGTTCAGCGCGACCAGGTCCCGCCACCAGGCGTGCGGCAGGAGCAGCTCGCCGAGCCCGGGCGCGCCGGAGCGCGTGAGCGCGGAGGCGAAGCGCTCGAACCAGGCGGTGTAGATCGCGGACGCTTCCCGGGCCTCGAGGCCGGCGCTCTGCGACGTCATCGTCGTGGTCACTCAGACTCCGTTGTTCGACTATTCGGACGATTGTTTGGATTAGCGGACACGTTATCCACGTCACTCTCTCCAGTCAACGGCCCCGCCCGCACCGGCTGCGGCACCCGATTGACCGCCCCGCGCGGGACTCCCTAGGGTCGTGCCGAACAGCTATCTCATTCAGCTCTTTCTGGAGTTCTGCGTGCCGATGGATCCCGATGCCCGCGCGATCGTCGACGGCCTCACCGACTTCGTGGACTCCGTCGTGGTGCCGCTGGAGGACGCGCACGCCGACGTGCTCGCGGACCCCCGCCGGGCGCACGGCCCGGACGGCGCGTACTCACCGGAGACCCGCGCGCTGCTGCAGACGGTGCGGGAGGCCGCCGCCGAGGCGGGCTACTACTGCATGTTCCTCACCGAGGAGCTGGGCGGTGGCGGGCTCGGCCCGGTCGTGCTCTATGAGGTCTGGCGCGCCCTGCACGCGACCTACGGTCCGGGCCGGATCCTGCCGTACGCGACCGTCGCCCACTGGAGCTACGCGCCGTCGTCGCTCTGCACCCACCTCACCCCCACAGCGGCCGCGCGGATGCTGCCGGAGTTCCTCGTGGGCACCACCACCAGCTGCTTCGGCATGTCCGAACCCGACGCGGGGTCGGACGCCTGGGCGATGCGCACCGCCGCCCGCCGCGACGGGGACGAGTGGGTCGTCACGGGCACCAAGCAGTGGATCACCAACTCCCCGGAGGCCGACTGGGTCCTGGTGTGGGCGGTGACCGATCCCGAGCTGCAGCGCACGCGCAGCGGCGGGATCAGCTGCTTCCTCGTGCCCACGACGGCACCCGGCTTCGCCGTGGACAGCGTGATCACCCTGTTCGGCCAGGTCGGCGGACACGAGGGCATCATCAGCTTCACCGACGTCCGGGTCCCCGCGGACGCCCTGGTCGGCGAGCTGCACCAAGGCTTCCGATTGGCCATGGAGGGGGTGTCCACGGGCCGGGTGTACAACGCCGGGCGGTGCGTCGGGCTCGCCCAGTGGGCGTTGGACCGGGCGGCCGGCTACGCGACCGAGCGCACGGCCTTCGGCACGCCGATCGCCGAGTACCAGGGCGTGAGCTTCCCGCTCGCCGACAGCGCGACGGAGATCTACGCCGCCGACGCGATGTCCCGCGAGACGGCGCGGCGGCTGCAGGCGGGCGAGACGGCCCACCACGAGGTGGCGATGACGAAGGTCTTCACGACCGAGATGTGCTCGCGGGTCTACGAACGTGCCATGCAGGTCCACGGGGGCATGGGCCTGACCACCGAGATGCGTCTCTACGACGGCTGGCACCAGGCCCGCCTGGCCCGCATCGCCGACGGCAGCGCGGAGATCCTGCGCCGCAACATCGCCCGCCGCGTCCTCCGGCGCTGACCGGGGCGCACCTCCCACACGTGGGCTCGCCGCACGGTCTGACGCACCGTGACGATCGTCTCACTCCTTTTTTATCTTAATGATAGATCTGATATCGCTTGGTCGGCCCGTACACCGTCGTTCCCGTCGGAGGTCCCCGCATGTCCAGCCCCGAGTCCGTCGGGACGTCCTCGACGACGGTCACCAAGGCGGCCCGGCGAGCATCGATCGCCGGCTTCGCCGGCACGGTCGTCGAGTACTACGACTACAGCCTCTACGTCTACCTCGCGGTGTTCTTCGCGGGGGCGTTCTTCCCGGCGAGCGACCCGACCGCGTCCACGCTGGCCGCGCTGGCGGTGTTCGGCTCCGGCTACATCGCCCGACCGATCGGTGCGGTCGTGTTCGGCCGGATCGGGGACCGGGTCGGCCGCCGAACCGCTCTGATGATCACGGTCGTGCTGATGGGGGCGGCCTCGCTGCTGCTGGGCCTGCTCCCGACCTACGCCGCGATCGGGATCGCGGCCCCGATCATCCTGGTGCTGCTGCGCCTGATCCAGGGGTTCTGCGCAGGCGGCGAGCAGATGGGCGCGCTGACCCTGGTCGTCGAGTCCTCCTCGGCCCGCAGGCGCGGCATCCTCGCCTCGCTGACGCCGGCCGGATCGAACATCGGCTTCGCCTCGGCCACCGGCGTCGTCGGGTTCACCACCTTCGTCCTCGGCACCGAGACGATGGCCGACTGGGGGTGGCGTCTGCCGTTCCTGCTGTGCCTGCCGCTCACCCTGATCTGCCTGTTCCTGCGGATGCGGCTGGAGGACAGCCCCGAGTTCACGCGGCTCAAGAGCAGCGAGCGGATCACCAAGACGCCGGTGCGCGACCTGGTGGGCAGCCATCGGAAGGGGCTGCTGACGATGACCGGGCTGAGTTTCTCGCTGGCCGGGTCCGCGTACGTCGGGCTGACGGTCGGCGTGACCTATCTCCGCGAAACCCAGGGTTTCTCCACCTCGGTCGCCTCCACCATCTCGGCCCTGGCGATCGCGGTGTCCGCGGTCCTCGTGATGCCGCTGGCCGGCATCCTCGTCGACCGGATCGGCCGACGGACGGTCTGCCTGTGCGGGATGGTGGCGATGGCCGTCCTCGCCTACCCGCTGTTCCTGCTGATGGGGGCGGCCGGGAGCGTCGTGGTCGTCTTCCTCGCCTACTTCCTCCTGATGGCGATCAGCAGCGTCCAGACCGTCTCCGGCTACCTGATCAGCGCGGCCTCGTTCCCGCCCGCGGTGCGCTACACCGGCACCGCACTCGCCTTCAACGTCGGCACGATCCTCGGCGGGGCCTTCGCGCCGTTCATCTCGGCACAGCTGACGGCCTGGACGGGCCTGTCGTCCGCACCCGCGTTTTGGATCGTCGGGGCGGGGCTCGTAGGCCTGGTCGCCGTGCTCCTCGCCGAGCCCGCCGCCGGGCACGACACCCCGGCGGACGCGGGCACCGCCACGAACTGAGACCCCGCCCGTCCACCGCCGTCGACGGGCGGGGGCGGGGCCGTCAGAGGCTCAGCGACTTGCTGATGATCGATTTCATCACCCGCGCTGGTACCGCCGTAGATCCGCGTCACCCGCGCGTCGGCGTAGAGCCGGGCGATCGGGTACTCCAGGACGTAGCCGTACCCGCCGACGAGCTGCAGGCAGCGGCCCACCACCCGGCTCTGCAGCTCGGTGCAGAACAGCTTGACCTTCGCCGCGTCCACCGGGGTCAGCTCGCCCGCCACCAGCGACAGCACCGCCTGGTCGACGAGCGCCTGCGCCGCGGTGAGGTCGGTCTCCACGGCGGCGAGCTCGAACTTGGTGTTCTGGAAGTGGGCGACCGGCTTGCCGAAGACCGTGCGCTCCTTGACGTACGCGACCGTGACCTGCAGCGCTGCGCGGGCGGCGGCGAGCGCGCCGACGGCGATCGCGAGACGCTCCTGCGGGAGGTTGCCGCCGAGGTAGCCGAACGCGGCGCCCTCCTCCCCAGCACGTTCGCCAACCTCGGTGATCGACTCGGCCGCGGACACGACACGAACAGCACCGCTCGACCCAGCCAACATCAGCATCTGCCTCATCGACGACGCTTCGACCCCGGGGAGGGATCGCGCCGTCCGGCGACGTCCCACCCCCGTCTGATGCGCCGCGGCAGTTGTCTGCCGTAAGCCAGCCCGTCGGCCACCGTGCGCGCAACTGAACCGGCCTGGGACCGTCGGAGGCGGGGTTCAGGCCACCTCGGGTGTCGAGGCAGCCTCGTGTTGGTCACGGTAGCGCTGTTCGAACTCGGCGGGCGGGACGTGGTCGAGCGCGGAGTGCAGCCGGGCGGTGTTGTACCAGTGCACCCACTCCGCGGTCGCCTTCTCCACCTCGGCCCGCCCGCTCCACGAGCGGGGGTGACGCTCGAGGAGCTCGGTCGTGAACAGCCCGATGGTCGACTCCATCAGCGCATTGTCCAGCGCGTCGCCCACGGTCCCGATCGACCCGACGATCCCGGCCTCGCGCAGGGCCTCGGTGAACGCCAGCGACGTGTATTGCGACCCGGCGTCCGAGTGATGCACGAGCCCGGTCGCGGTGAACTCGGCATTCGCCCGCCGCCGGGCGAAGAGGGCCTGCTCGAGCACGGACAGCACCAGCGGCGTCGTCTTCGTCGTGGTCACCCGCCAGCCGAGGATGCGCCGGGAGTAGACGTCGGTGAGCAGCGCGACGTAGCAGAACCCGGCCAACGTCCACACGTAGGAGAAGTCGGCCACCCACCACCGGTCCGGCCGGGTCGGCGCCGACCAGGCCCGCTGTAGCAGGTCCGGGTGCCGCTCGCCGGTCTCGGTCGCCCGACAAGTGGTGATCGTGGTGTGCGTGCCGCGCACCGCTGCGGCCAGCCCGGCCAGCCGCATCAGCCGGGCCACCCGGTCGCGACCGATCCGCAGGCCGGCGCGGCGGGCGGCGTGCCAGAGCTTGCGGCGGCCGTAGACACCACGGTTAGCGCGATGCAGGTCGACCAGGGCGTTCGCCGTGTACGCGTCGGCCAGGACGCGGGTCGACACTCGCGCCTGCGCCGGCGCGTAGTAGGTGCTCGGGGCGATCTGCGTGCCGTGCGTGGACAACACCCGGCAGATCGGCTCGACCGGAGAAGCGGCCACGGTGGGCGTCGATGTGATCGACGATCACCGCAGTCGGCGGTCGGTAAAGTCGGCCCGGGGCGCGGTGTCGACCTTTCGGCCGGTCCGTTTCCCCGGGCCGCTTCCCGAACCCGGCGTGCACCTTTCAATGCACCGGGCTCTCCACAAGCCCCCGTCTCAGGCGGCGCGGCTTTCCTCGAAGGACGGCCAGGGAGACGGAATGATCGATCCGCGGTAGCGGTAGCGGGTCGTGCCCACTTTCGCCGGGTCGAACAGTTCCTGGTCTCCGTGGGCCGGCCACCAACGCCCGCCGCAGTAGAGGTCGCGGATGTCCTTCCGGGTCGACCGGCGGTGTTTTCGGCGCAGCCAGCGCCAGACCGTGCGCCACGCGTAGTAGCTCAGGTAGGCGAAGGCCACCGACGACACGCCGGGCCGGAAGTATCCGCACCAGCCCCGCAGCATCGCGTTCACGCGACGCAGCAGGTCCGGCAGCGGCTGGTTGATCTCGACCTGCCGGCACAGCGTCTTGACCTTCCGCGTCGCGGCCAGCACGGCCTTCTTCGCGGGATAGGTGTAGACGAAGCGTCGGTCGGATCCCCGTTTGCGGCGGCGCTGGATACGCCACCCGAGGAAGTCGATGCCCCCGTCGATGTGGGTGATCGCGGTCTTGGCCTGCGACAGGCGCAAGCCCATCGGGGCCAGCACGTCCACGATCTGATCCCGCAGGCGCACAGCGTCTGCCTGGGTGCCGCGCACCATCAGGCACCAGTCGTCCGCATACCGCACCAGGCGGAAGTTCGGAAGACCACGACGCTGGCGCCATGCCCGCTCCGCTTTGCCCGACACCGGCCCACCGCGGGCCTCGGCGACGTAGTCGCCGAGCACCGACAGGGCGATGTTGGCCAGAAGCGGAGACAAGATCCCCCCTTGCGGGGCGCCGGCAGTGGTCTCTCGCCGCAGGCCGTCCTCACCGAGGATGCCTGCCTTGAGGAACGCCTTCACCAGGCCCAAGACACGGCGGTCGCCGATCCGAGCCCGGACCCGGCCCACCAGGGCCGGATGCGAGATCTCGTCGAAGCAGGCCGCGATGTCGCCCTCCACCACCCACTCATACGAGTGCGAGGCGAAGTAGCGGATCTCGGCCACCGCGTCATGCGCCCGGCGCTTCGGGCGGAACCCATACGAGCACGGGCGAAAGTCCGCCTCGAAGATCGGCTCCAGTACCAGCTTCAAGGCTGCCTGGACCACCCAGTCGGCCACGGTCGGGATCCCCAACCGGCGCAGCGTGCCGCCGGTCTTCGGGATCATCCGCTCGCGCACCGGCACCGGACGGAAGCTGCGGTCGCGTAGCTGTGACCGCAACTCGTCGAGGAACTCCTCGACTCCCTGCCCGGCCACGACCGAGCGAGCGGTACGCCCGTCGATCCCGGCCGAGCGGGCCCCTTGTTGCCCGCCACCCGAGCCCAGGCCACCAGCAGGAAGCCCGGATCGGCGACGAGGTTGAACAGGTCGTCGAACCGGCGACGAGGCTCGCCACGGGCCCCCAACGGTGCAGCTTGGTCTGGATCTTCAGTACCCGGCGCTCGGCTCGATACAGCGCGAGCTCCAGTTCGTCGGTGTTCACCGCCGACATGCCCGCCGATCTCCGCCTGGCGATCGTGTCCTGGATCGAGACCACCTACCACCGCCGACGACGCCAAGACACCCTCGGCAGGCTCACCCCAGTCGAGTTCGAGATACTCGCCTCGGCCGCTCACGCGGCGTGAACGCCTACCCGACTCGGGTCAACCAAAGTCTGGGCAGACCCGCATCATCGTGGCTGCTCATAGGTGTGGGGCCGGTGAGGGCCGGTGGTGGAGAGGCTGTCGCGGTCGACGCGCGGTCAGGCTCGTATGCGCGGGTTGGTTACCGCATGACCGGGTGTTCGTCGGGAACGGGCCGCGTCTCTAGAGGCGAGCGTCGCCGTCATGGTCCTGCCGTGGCGGCTGCTCATAGCGGTGCCGCGGGTGGTTCCTCGCACTTGCCTGCCAGCACCGGCCCTCACCGGTGCTCGGGACGCCGACCAGGTCAGACCGGTCGACTGTCGGTGCTGGGCGGATCGTCGAGCACGGCCAGGCTCCAGCACCATCCGGCGAGTTCGCGGGCCACGGCGACCGCGCTGACCGTGGGGCGCTTGTTGCGGGCGTCCAGGCGGGCCCAGCGCCGGTGCAGCCGCCGGTTGCCCTGGTCGGCCCGGGCCCAGACCGCCGGCGGTTGGTGCTGGCGGCGACGGAGCAGCTCGCGGCTGGGCCGATAGCGCTTGCGGTGATGCCAGGCCGCCTCGATCAACAGTCGGCGGGCGTGACTGTTCCCGGTCTTGGTGATCGCGCCCTGGACTCGCCGCGTCCCGGTCAAGGTCTCCGACGGGACCAGCCCCAGGTAGGAGCCGATCGTCGAGCCGGTGAACCGGCGCCAGTCCCCGATCTCCACGGCCAGCCCGAACCCGGTCAGCGTGGCGACCCCGCGCAGGCAGCACAGCTGGCCCACGATCGGCGCGAACGCCGGCTCGGCGGCCATGGCCTCGATCGCCCGGTCGAGCCGGTCGCGGCGGGCCTGGGTGACCAGCACCGTCTCGTAAGCCTCGTCGAAAGCGAGTTGCACTCCGGTGCGGTCGAGCGCAGCGACCGCAGCCACGCATCATGGGCGCCGGTCCAGGCGCGGTGGTCCCAGACCAGGCCGTGGCGCAGCAGCAGCGTGGACAGCCGGTGCCGGGCCCGCATCAGATCCCCGCGGGCATCCTGGCGGGCCCGGACCAGATCCCGGGCGGCCTCCTCGGCCTCGGTGGGCACCCGGATCCCGGGCAGCTCCCCGATCCGCAACAGCCTCGCCAGCCGCTCGGCGTCGCGCCGGTCGGTCTTGACCTTGTCCCCGGGCGGGCGCTCGAGCTTGGACGGGGCCACCACCTCGCACCGGATCCCCGCCGCGGCCAGGGCTCTGGCCAGCCCGAATCCGGTCGGGGCGGCCTCGTAGCTGACCGCAGCCGGCCCCGGCAACCCCCTGACCCAGTCCACAACCTGCGGGATCTTCGGCGACAACCGCACAGTCTGGATCTCCCCGGCCTGGTCGTCGATCGCGCACGCGGCCACCGAACGGGCGTGGACATCCAGGCCTACACACGTACGCTCCGACAGCACCGGCGCCTCCCGTAAATGCGGCACCGCCACCGGCTGTGCCGGTGACCCGCGCCAACTTACGAGCGAGGCGCCGGCCCCTCATACGGTCTAGAACCGGCGCCCGACCGCGGCAGCGTCGCTACCACGGTCGCGATGATCTGGCGCAACGGTCACGGCTCAGTCCGCCGCACACGAGGGCTGAGCGGCGAGACCGGGGCCGTTGAAGCCCTGCACGGTCTCACTGTTGGAGCACGGCGCGCACCTGCCTCGCGATGTCCTTGACGATCTCGTCGACGGAGTGGTCAAGGTTCGCCGTGGCGGCCAGGCTGAGGAAGAGGACGGCGATCACGACGTGGGCGAGGGTCGCGGCGTCGGCCGCGGTCAGCCGCTCGTCACGCCGCAGGACCGCGGCGATCGCCTCCTCGGTCTCGACGGTGTACCCGAGCGCGTCCCGGTGGTGCGGCTCGGCGGGGTCGCCGAAGACGATCTCGCGCAGGTAGGTGCGGCCGTTGTCGACCTGGGCGCGGTTGCACTCCACAACCAGACGGATGATCGCCATCACCGCGTCGACCACGTCGCGCGTGGCGTCCGCCGCCGCCCGCCCCCGTGCCAGGGCGTCAGCGTAGCTGGAGTTCTGCACCATCAGGAGCAGCTCGCCCTTGCTCTTGACGTAGAGGAACAGGGTCCCGGTGCCGATGTCGGCCGCGTCGGCGATCTGCTGAGTGGTGACGTCGTCGATGCCGTGTTCGGCGAACAGCTGCCGGGCGGCAGCGGTGATGCGATCGAGCTTGGCCTGCTTGTTCCGCTCACGACGTCCCAGGGGCGAGGGCGGGACGGACATGGGCGATCCTCCGGAATCTCTCTGCTGTCTCAGTTACGAGCGTAGTCAGTATCGCGTGGACTCAAATGTGCCTGCGCTCATCGTCCTGCGCGGAGCCACCCCGAACGCTCTCGTCTCACGCGCGAGCACCGACCGAAGGGTCACTCGATCCATGATCACCAGCTCAGCTCTCGGCGGCCGTTCAGCCTCGGGGCCGCGTGAAGCTGCCGCACCGCCTGGCGCTCGCGCCGATGACCCGCAACCGGGCTGGCGCCGACGGGGTCGCCGGTGAACACACGGCGGAGCACTACGAGCAACGCGCCTCCCTCAGCCTGATCATCACCGAGGGCGAGTACGAGGTCCTCGCCGACGAGGGCTCGGCAAGGCCGGGCTCAGTGCACCCCTCGAGGCGGTCTCCCCTCAGCTCGCGGTACGCGAGGCCTGGCCGGACGACGAATGCCCCTCATCGTGGACGAGGGGCATTCGTCGTAGGCCCAGTCCCGAGCGGAAGGGTCAGCGGGCGAGGAACTCGACGACGGTCGGGGCGAACCGGTCGTGGTACTGGAAGATCCCGCCGTGGCCGGCGCCCAGGTAGATGACCAGCTCGGACCCCGGGATTCGGCGGTGCAGGTCCTCGGAGAGGACCGAGGGCACCATGCGATCGTGGTCGCCGTTGGCGATCAGCGTGGGCTGGGTGATCCTCGACAGGTCCGCGGGCTCCGCGCGGCCCCACTTCTTGATCGCGGTGAGCTGCCTGCGGAAGGCCGTGACCGTGACCGGTCGGTCGCGGTCGGCGGTGCGCTCGGCCAGCCTGCGGACGAAAGCCTTCGCGGCGGACCTGCCGGTCGCGTCGCGTGGGAAGAAAAGGAACTCCTTCGGGTCCGAGCGGGTGAGGGCGGCGCGGACGATGTCGCGGTAGGTGGTGCCCGCGACCTTGTCGATGTCCGTGCCTCCGGCGGGGCCGGTCCCGGTCAGAACGAGCTTGCGGACCAGATCGGGGCGCTTCGCGACGAGGGCCTGTGCGACCATCCCTCCGAGTGAGAACGCGACGATATCGACCAGGTCGAAGCCCAGCGCCTCGACGAAGGTGATCGCGTCGTCGGCCATGGACTCGACACTGTCCGGGACCCGTCCGCTGGACGCACCGACCCCCCGGTTGTCGAACGCGACGACGTGACAGTCCTGCGCGACGGGGTCGACGATGCGGGGATCCCAGTTGTCCAGGTTCGCGGCGAGGTGCCCGAAGAAGACCACGGGGACCCCCCTCCGGGGACCGAGGTCGCGGTAGGCATAGGTCACGCCACCGGCCTCGACGGTGCGGGTCGGGGCCTGGGCGTAGGAGGTGAGGACGGGATCGTCGTCGGCGGTGTTCATGGGGTTTCCTCGGGACTGTGGTCGAGATCGGACGGTGGTGGGTTGAGCGGATTCCGGTGGGGGACCAGGCAGGGGTCAGTCGCGGGTCGCGACGGTCTTGCCGCGCGTGCCGCCCGCGGCCTGCCCCGCCAGCGTCTCGGGGATCTGCTCGAACGGGATCACCTTCCCCACCACGGGGCGAAGCACGCTCTTGTCGACCAGCTCGGCTATCGCCCGGAGCTGCTCGCCGTCCGCGCGCATGAACAGGAACTCGTAGTGCACCCCGAGCTTCCTGGCCCTGCGCCGGACGCCGGCGCTCAGCACGGCGATCGCCGCGCGCACCACCGGGTTCAGCCCGATCTCCCGCGCGAAGGCGGGGTCCGGTGGTCCGGCGATCCCGATCACCCTTCCTCCCGGCCTGAGCACGCGCAGGGACTTCTCGAGGTTCTCCCGGCCGACGGAGTCGAGTACCAGGTCGTAGCCACTCAAAGCCTGTTCGAAGTCCTGGTCGCGATAGTCGATCACCGTGTCGGCGCCCAGCTCGCGGACGAAGTCGGTGTTGGAACCACTGACCGTGGTCGCGACATGCGCTCCGAGGTGCTTGGCGAGCTGGACGGCGATCGACCCGACACCGCCCGCGCCGGCATGAATCAGGACCTTCTGTCCCGGCATGACCTTGCCGCGCTCGACGAGGGCCTGCCAGGCGGTGAGCGCGACCAGTGGCAGCGAACCTGCCTCGGCCATCCCGATCGACGTCGGCTTGACGGCCAGGTCCTGCTCCGCGACGGCCACACGCTCCGCGAACGTGCCGATCCGGGCTTTGTCCGGACGGGCGAAGACCTCGTCACCCGGCGTGAAGGCTCGCACGGACGCGCCGACCCGGGCGACGGTTCCGGCGACATCGTTGCCGAGGACCAGCGGCAGCGAGTACGGGAGGATCTGTCTGAACTCGCCTGTCCGGATCTTCTCGTCCAGCTGGTTGAGCCCGGCGGCACGCACCTCGACCAGCACGTCGTGCTCCCCGACCACCGGCTCGGGAACGTCGACCTCCTGTACGGGCTGCTTGTACCCGCTGATGGCATATGCCCGCATGGCGTGATGCTCCTCGTCCCACTGATGTCGACTCTCCGAGTCTCCTCACAAATGAGTGTAATCGGATTTCGTTCAGCGTGCCCCGGCGACAGTGACGTTCGGCGACCGCACTGACTCTCCACGCCGCCGCTCACCGGGAGCCTCCGCGCAGGACCGGCCGGAGGGCGTCGAGGACGTCGACGCTCTCGATGGTGGAGGGCACCGGCTCGTCGGCGCCGTCGGCGATGCCGCGCATGGTCTTGCGCAGGATCTTCCCGGAGCGGGTCTT
>NZ_JBEZDN010000100.1:0-29714 GCF_040648315.1 Pseudonocardia sp. NPDC049154 | reverse complement strand
CTCTCGCTCACACGTAGTGAGCGAGAGCGCCGCTCGCTCAGCCGGAGAGCGCGTGGAAGCGGTTCTGCGCGGGTTCGAGGCCTTGCTCGAGCAGCGCCTCGGCGGCGTCGGCGGCCAGGTCGACCGCGAAGTCCAGCTCCTTGCGCTCGGTCGCGGAGAACCGCTTGAGCACGTAGTCCGCCGGGTCCTGACGCCCGGGCGGGCGGCCGATGCCGAACCGCACCCGCAGGTAGTCCTTGGTGCCGATCGAGCGGCTGATCGAGCGCAGGCCGTTGTGCCCGCCCTCGCCGCCGCCCCGCTTCAGCCGGATCACGCCGAAGCCGAGGTCCAGGTCGTCGTGCACCACGACGAGCTCCTCGGGCGGCACCGAGAAGTACCGGACCAGCCCGGCGACCGGGCCGCCCGACTCGTTCATGTACGTCCGCGGCTTGGCCAGCACGACCTTGCGGCCCGCGAGCCTGCCCTCGGCGACCTCGGCGTTGGACCGCTTGTGCAGCGAGAACCGCGCGCCGGCGCGCTCGGCCAGCAACTCGGCCACGCCGAACCCGACGTTGTGCCGGGTGTCGGCGTAGCCGGGCCCGGGGTTCCCGAGCCCGACCACCAGGGCCGTGCCGGCGGACGGTGCCGGCGCCACGGATCAGCTCTCGGCGGAGGCGTCGCCCTCGGCGGACTCGCCCTCGGCCGGAGCCTCGGACTCGTCGGCCGGGGTCTGCGGGGCGTCCTCGACCACGCCGGCGCCCTCGGTGTCCTCGGTGGCCTCGAGGTCCTCGGCGGTCGGCGCGGCGACCACGTTGACGACCAGGTACTCGGGGTCGGTGCGCAGCTCGGATCCGTTCGGCAGCGCGACCTGGCCGGCCAGGAACTGGGTGCCGACCTCGGCGCCCTCGACCGAGACCTCGACGTTCTCGGGGATGTTCAGGGCGTCGGCCTCGACCTCGATGGTGTTCAGCTCCTGGGTGACCAGGGAGCCCGGCACGGCCTCGCCGGTGACGATCACCGGGATCTCGACGACGACCTTCTCGCCCTTCTGCACGACGAGCAGGTCGACGTGCTCGATGTAGGGGCGGATCGGGTGGAAGGTCACGGTCTTGGTCAGCGCCAGCTGACTGCTGCCGCCGACGATGTCCAGCTCGAGCACGGCGTTGCGGCCCTGCTCGCGGACGACGGCGGCGAACTCGAGCGACGGCAGCGTCAGGTGCTGCGGGTCGGTGCCGTGCCCGTACAGGACGGCGGGGATCTTGCCCGCCTTGCGGGTGCGCCGCGCGGCGCCCTTGCCGAACTCGGTCCGGGTCTCGGCGGCGATCTTGGACTGGGCCACGGTGGGTCTCTCTCCTCGAACTGCTGATGTCGCGTGCGCGCGGCGAGGAGGCGGCGGAAGAGCCGACCACACGTCGATGACGGCGGGCTCGTCGAACAACCCGCCCTCGCCGCGGAACCGCCGGCAAGAGTACGCCCGCCTCCGCGGCGGCCCTTCGGCGGGTCCGCCAAGGACGACACGCCAGGCCGGCTACCCAGAATCGATGAATCCGCGGGGGCGTGGCTGAGGCTCGTCCGGCCTACGGCGATGAGCCGGACGTCCGTACCCGCTCCGCGCATTCGGGGGAACGCCATGACCGTCACGCCGCAGGCCCGCCCACAGACGGACCCGGTCGCCGACCCGATCACCGACGTCATCCCGGTGGTGCCGACGGCGGCCCCGTGGCCGTCCGCCCTCCGGACCCGCGAGCAGGCCGCGGAGCACCGCGCGACCACCGGGCGCAGCAGCACGCGGCGCTGGCCGTGGGCCACGGCCGGGCTGGCCGTCGGGCTGCTGATGGGTGTGGGGATCGGCCGTCGGGCGGGTCGTCGGCGGACGGTCTCACCGACGGCGTCTACGCCGTGGGCACGGACGTCGCGGCCGGTCGCTACAAGACGTCCGGCGGCGGTGACATCGGGATGTGCGGCTGGGCGACCTACTCGAACGCGTCCACGACGTACGACTCGTACGTGGACGGTGGCACGAGCAGCGGTCAGATGTACGCGACCGCGAAGTCGGGCCAGTACCTCGAGCTCGTCGGCGGCTGCACCTGGACCAAGGTCTCCTGACCTCGTGAGTGGCGATGGTTGCCATGACGACCATCGCCACTCACAGGGCTATGCGTTGCCGTCGAACAGGCTGGTGACCGAGCCGTCGTCGAACACCTGGTGGATCGCCTCGGCCAGCAGCGGGGCGATCGAGAGCACGGTCATGGTCGGGAACCGCTTCTCGTCCGGGATCGGCAGCGTGTCGGTGAAGATCACCTCGCGGGCGCCGCAGGAGGACAGCCGCTCGACGGCCGGGCCGGAGAGCACGCCGTGGGTGGCCGCGATGATCACGTCCTTCGCGCCCTCCTTCAGCAGCACCTCGACCGTCTTCGCCACCGTGCCACCGGTGTCGATCATGTCGTCGATGACCACGCAGGTGCGGCCCTCGATCTCACCGACCACCCGGTTGGCCTTGGCCTCGTTGGGCCTGAGCGGGTCGCGGGTCTTGTGGATGAAGGCCAGCGGCGTCCCGCCCAGGGTCTCCGCCCAGCGCTCGGCCAGCCGCACGCGACCCGAGTCCGGGGAGACCACGGCGAGGTCGGCGTCCGAGTACCGCTGCTTGATGTGCTCGGCGAGCACCGGCAGCGCGAACAGGTGGTCGACCGGGCCGTCGAAGAAGCCCTGGATCTGGGCGGTGTGCAGGTCGACCGTCATGATCCGGTCCGCACCGGCCGTCTTGAACATGTCCGCGATCAGCCGGGCCGAGATCGGCTCCCGGCCGCGGTGCTTCTTGTCCTGGCGCGCGTAGCCCCAGAACGGCATGACCACGGTGATCCGCTTGGCCGAGGCGCGCTTGAGCGCGTCGACCATGATCAGCTGCTCCATGATCGCGTCGTTGATCGGCGCGCTGTGCGCCTGCAGGACGAACGCGTCGCACCCGCGCACCGACTCCTCGAACCGGACGAAGATCTCGCCGTTCGCGAAGGAGTACGCCGACTGGGGCGTGACGGTGACGTCGAGCTCCTTGGCGACCTGCTCGGCCAGCTCCGGGTGCGCCCTCCCGGAGAAGAACATCAGGTTCTTCTTGGGCTGACCCGACATCGCACTCACTGCGCTGTGCCTCCTCGGCCGCTCTCGGCCGCGTCCCGGGCGGCCGTGTCGCTGGCCCGCTCGGCGGCCTCGGCCGCCGGCGTGCCGGGTCGCTTCCGTACGACCCACCCGTCGATGGTGCGCTGTGGCCCGGACGACACCGCCAGCGCCCCCGGTGGAACGTCCTCCCGGACGACCGTGCCGGCCCCCGTGTAGGCGCCGTCGCCGATGCTCACCGGGGCGATGAACATCGTGTCCGATCCGGTCCGGACGTGCGAACCGATGGTCGTCCGGTGCTTGGTCACACCGTCGTAGTTGACGAAGACCGACGAAGCTCCGATGTTGCTCTGCTCGCCGATCGTGGCGTCGCCCACGTAGGTGAGGTGCGGCACCTTGGAGCCGCGGCCGATCTCCGCGTTCTTCACCTCGACGAAGGTGCCGATCTTGCCGTCGGCGCCCAGCCGCACGCCGGGACGCAGGTAGGCGAAGGGGCCGACGGAGGCGCCGGGGCCGATCCAGGACGACGAGCCGTGCGTCCGGACGACCGAGGCACCCTCGCCGATCTCCACGTCCGTGAGCGTCGTGTCCGGGCCGACGACCGCCGCCTCGCCCACGGTGGTGTGCCCGCGCAGCTGCGTGCCCGGCTCGACGAGGACGTCCCGCCCCAGCCGGACCTGGACGTCGATCCACGTCGTGGTCGGGTCGACGACGGTGACTCCGGCGAGCATCCACCGCTCCAGGACGCGCCGGTTGAGCTCGGCGCGGACCGCGGCGAGCTGCACGCGGTCGTTCACGCCCGCGACCAGCCACGGGTCGTCCACCCGCACCGCCTCGACGCGCAGGCCGTCGGCGACGGCGAGCGCGACCAGGTCGGTGAGGTAGAGCTCGCCCTGGGCGTTGGCGGTGTCGAGCCGGCCGAGCCCGGCGGTGAGGAACGCGGCGTCGAAGGCGTAGACGCCGGAGTTGATCTCCGTGAGCGCCCGCTGCTCCTCCGTGGCGTCCTTCTGCTCGACGATCCGCAGCACCGAGCCCGTGGGGTCGCGGACGATCCGACCGTAGCCGATCGGGTCGTCGAGGTCGGTGGTGAGCAGCGTGACGGCGGCGCCCGCGGTCTCGTGCACGCGCAGGACCTCGGCGAACGTGGTGGCGTCGAGCAGCGGCACGTCCCCGTAGGTCACCAGCACCGTGCCGGCCAGCTCGCCGGGGAGGGCGGCGAGGCCGCAGCGCACGGCGTCGCCGGTGCCGTCCTGCCGCTCCTGGACGGCCGGGACGACCCGGCGCGCCACCTCGTCCCCGATGCGCTCGAGCGCGGCGCCGACCTGCTCGCGGGCGTGCCCGACGACCACCGCGAGGTGCTCGGGCTCCAGCTCCGCGACCGCGTGCACGGCGTGCCCCAGCAGGCTCCGGCCGCCGATCTCGTGCAGCACCTTGGGGGTCGCGGACCGCATCCGGGTCCCCTCACCCGCGGCCAGCACCACGGCGGCGGTGGGACGGACGGAAGGGCGGTCGGGCATGGGCGCTCCTCGAGATGGTCGGGTCCCGATGCGGGACGGATCCTACGCGGGCCTGTCGGGCCGATCGTTTCGCTCGTTACCTCGGCCGGTCACGGTCGTTGTGCTGCTGGCCGGGTCGAACGGGATGAAAGGTGCCGAGCGGACACATGGGAAGGCACAGCAGGGCTCGTTCGCCGCGGGTGCGCGGTGCGGTCGCGGCCGGCCTGGTCGGGGTGGGGACGCTCGCCGCCGGTCAGGGGCAGGCCGTCGCGGGACCCGGTCCGGTCGAGGGAACCCCGTGCACCGCCGAGGCGCGTGCGTGCGTGGACCTCGCCGGCAAGAAGGCCTGGCTGATCGACGACGGGCGCGTGGTCCGCGGCCCCGTCGCCACCAGCCCCGGCGGGCTCGGCCACGAGACGCCGCGGGGCGACTTCGAGGTCGAGTGGAAGAACGACAAGCACCGCAGCAAGGAGTTCAACGACGCGCCGATGCCGTTCGCGGTGTTCTTCGCCGAGGGCGGGATCGCGTTCCACGAGGGCAACCTGCAGACGCCGTCGGCGGGCTGCGTCCGGCTCGCCCACGAGGACGCCCGCGCCTTCTACGAGTTCCTCCAGGTCGGCCACCCGGTCCAGGTGCGCTGATCGTCCGCTCGTCGTCCCGATCCGACCGGTCGGCGACCCCGGGGCCGAGGTCCGTGTACCCGGGAGCGCGCGGTGGGTCCCTCCATACGGACGATCGTCGACGGGAGGTCCAATGCCCACTCGCACCGCACGGACGGCCTGGAACGGGACCCTGGAACAGGGATCCGGCCAGGTCGAGCTGACCAGCAGCAAGGTCGGCACCTACGACGTGAGCTTCCCCAAGCGTGCGGCCGACGAGGCCGGCGGCACCACCAGCCCCGAGGAGCTCATCGCCGCGGCGCACTCGGCCTGCTACGCGATGCAGCTCTCCGCGCTGATCGGGCAGGAGGGCGCCACGCCCGAGTCGCTCGACGTGAAGGCCGACGTCTCGCTCGGACCGGACCAGGGCGGCGGGTTCCGGATCACGGGCATCGCGCTCACCGTCCGGGGCGAGGTCCCGGGCATGGACGCCGCCGCCTTCGAGAAGGCCGCCCAGGCCGCCAAGGACGGCTGCCCGGTCAGCAAGGCGCTGACGGGCACCACGATCACGCTCGACGCCGCGCTGGACTGAGCGCGCCCGTCGGGCGGGAGGGACGAGGCATGCGCACGACCACGAGCCCGGGGTGCACGGGGAACGGACGGCCCCAGCCGCCACCCTCGCCGAAGCCCGCCGGCGTCCTCTGAGCTCCGTCCGGAGCTCCGGGGCCGCGACCGACGTGAAGGGCGGGCCGCCGCGATCCGGCGGGCAGCCCTTCCGCGTGTGCGGGGTCGGCCGGTGCGCACCGCGGGTCCTGCTCCGCCGCCAGGATTCGAACCTGGACCATCGGAACCAAAATCCGAGGTGCTGCCGTTACACCACGGCGGACAGGCCTCCATCCTGTCACGGGCCGTTGGAGCGGCTGCGGCGGCGCGTCCGGCCCGGCCGGCCCGGTGGGGATCGGCCGAACGGCGGCACCGCGGGGTAACGGCCGTCCGGGGGCGGGCGAACCCGGACGTGTCGTGCCGGCCGTCGTCGTGGGGGCATCAGAACCGTGACCGATCTCCGTTGCCGGCTGTGCGGGTCCCGCAACCTGCGCAGCTTCCTGGACCTCGGGGCGATGCCCCCGTGCGAGCTGTTCCTCACCGCCGACGCGCTCGAGCTGCCGGAGCCGACCTACCCGCTGCACGTCCGGGTGTGCGAGGAGTGCCTGCTCGCCCAGCTGCCTCCGCTGATCACCCCGGAGGAGACCTTCACCGAGTACGCCTACTTCTCGTCGTACTCGACCTCCTGGGTGGAGCACGCGAAGCGGTTCGTCGACGCGTCGAGCGAGCGCCTCGGGCTCGGGCCCGACTCGTTCGTCGTCGAGGTGGCGAGCAACGACGGCTACCTGCTGCAGCACGTCGTCGAGCGCGGTGTCCGCTGCCTGGGGATCGAGCCGTCGCGCAACGTCGGTGAGGCCGCGCGGGAGCGGGGCGTGCCCACCCTGACCGCGTTCCTCACCCCGGAGACCGGGGCGCAGGTGCGCGCGGAGCACGGGCCGGCGGATCTCGTCGCGCTCAACAACGTCTACGCGCACATCCCCGACGTCGTCGGGTTCACCGAGGGCCTGCGCGCCCTCGTCGCCGACGACGGCTGGGTGTCGATCGAGGTCCAGCACCTGCTCACGCTCGTCGAACGGACCCAGTTCGACACCGTCTACCACGAGCACTTCCAGTACTACACGCTGCTCACGGCGCAGCGGGCCCTCGCGTCGGGCGGGCTGACGGTCGTCGACGTCGAGCTCCTGGACACCCACGGCGGGTCGATCCGCGTCTGGGCGCGGCCCGCCGCCGTCGCCGGCGAGCCCTCGGACCGGGTGCGCGAGGTGCTGGCCGCGGAGGAGAAGGCGGGGCTGCACACGGTCGACGGTCACGACGGCTTCGCCGAGGCCGTCTCGCGCGTGCGCGACGACCTGGTGGCCTTCCTCATCGAGGCCCGGCGGGCGGGCAGGACGGTGGTCGGGTACGGCGCGCCCGGGAAGGGCAACACCCTGCTCAACTACTGCGGCATCCGGCCCGACCTGCTCCCGTACACGGTCGACCGCAACCCGTACAAGCACGGCCGGTTCACCCCGGGCACGCGGATCCCGGTCCTGCCGCCCGAGCGGATCGAGGCCGACCGGCCGGACTACGTCCTCGTCCTGCCCTGGAACCTGCGGGACGAGCTCGTCGAGCAGCTGGCGCCGGTCCGGGAATGGGGCGGCCGGCTGGTCTTCCCGATCCCGTCCCTCGAGGTCGTCTGAGACCACCGAGAGTGATCGTTCGGCCCTGTCGGCGCGGGGTGCGGCGGGGGATGCTGAGGGGCGTCACCGACCGCACCGCGGCGCCCGTCCGGTGCCGTCCCGTCCGCGAGGAGCGCTGAACCCGACGATGCTGAGCCTGTTGCCCGAGCGCCTGGACCGGCTGGTCCTGCTCGGAGCCCACTGCGACGACATCGCGATCGGGGCGGGCGGAGCACTGCTGGAGCTCTGCCGCGCCCATCCGGGTGTCTCCGTCGTCGCCATGGTGCTGACCGGCGGTGCCTCCCTGCGCGAGGAGGAGGAACGGGAGGCGCTCGCCGCGTTCTGCCCCGGGGCGAAGCTCGAGGTCATCGTGCACGACCTGCCCGACGGCCGGGTCCCCGTCCGGTGGGAGCGCGCGAAGCAGGCGGTCGAGGAGGTCCGGGCGATGGGGGAGCCGGACCTGATCCTCGGGCCGACGGCCCACGACGCGCACCAGGACCACCGGACCCTGTCGAAGATCATCCCGACGGTCTTCCGGGACCACCTCGCCCTCGGCTACGAGATCCTCAAGTGGGAGAGCGACCTCGCGCAGCCGTCGGTCTACCTGCCCCTCGCCGAGCCGGTGCTGCGGGAGAAGATCACCAAGCTCCTGGAGCACTACGGCAGCCAGCGGGACCGGACCTGGTTCGACGCCGAGACCTTCGCCGGCCTCGCCCGGGTGCGCGGGGTGCAGTGCCACGCGCGCTACGCGGAGGCCTTCCACGCCCAGAAGCTGGTCCTGGGGGTCGCGCCGCTCACGGGGATCGACCCGGTCGACTAATGCTCCGCGCGCCGCGGACGAGTCATCCGGTGCACCGCGGAACGGCGACGAGGAGACACCAGTGCGCGTACTGCTGACCGGCCACCAGGGTTACCTGGGCACCGTGATGGCCCCGATCCTGGTCGGCGCCGGGCACGACGTCACGGGGCTGGACAGCGGGCTGTTCGCCGGCTGCGTCCTCGGCGCGCTCGACACCCCGGACGTCCCCGGGCTGGCGGTCGACCTCCGCGACGTCACCGCGGATCAGCTCGCCGGGTTCGACGCCGTGGTGCACCTGGCGGCGTTGTCCAACGACCCGCTCGGCTCGCTCGCGCCGGAGATCACCTACGACATCAACCACCACGCCTCGACGCGCCTGGCGCGGCTGGCGAAGGAGGCGGGGGTCGGACGGTTCGTCTACGCGTCGACCTGCTCCGTCTACGGCGCCCAGTCCGGTGACGACCTGGTCGACGAGGACGCGCCGCTCAAGCCCGTCACGCCCTACGCCGAGTCCAAGGTGCGGGTGGAGGACGACCTCGCCGAGCTGGCCGACGCCGACTTCGTCCCCGTGTCGATGCGCAACGCGACCGCCTTCGGGTTCTCGCCGCGGCTGCGGGCCGACATCGTGCTCAACAACCTCACCGGGCACGCCGTCCTCTCGGGCGTGGTCAAGGTGCTCTCCGACGGCACGCCGTGGCGTCCGCTCGCCCATGCCGAGGACATCGCCGGCGCGGTCGTCGCGGCGCTGGCCGCACCCGCCGACGCCGTCCGCGGGCGGGCCTACAACGTGGGCACCGAGCAGAACAACCGGACGGTCGCCGAGATCGCCCAGGCCGTGGCCGAGGCGGTGCCCGGCGCGGAGCTGGCCATCACCGGCGAGGCGGGCAACGACCCGCGCTCGTACCGGGTCGACTTCTCGCGGGCCCGCAAGGAGCTGGGCTTCGAGGCGGCGTGGACGATCCCGGCCGGGGCGCAGCAGCTGGCCACCGAGTACCGGGCCCGCGGCCTCACCCGCGAGGCCTTCGAGAACCGGTTCACCCGGCTCGCGGTGCTGAAGGCGCGCCAGGCCGAGGGTTCGCTCGACGCGGGTATGCGCGTGATCCGCGCGTCCTGAGCTGCTACAACGGCGGGTGCCGACGTCGAGCCCGGGAGAGCGCGCATGTGCCGCAACATCCGCACCCTGCACAACTTCGAACCGCCCGCCACCAGTGCGGAGGTGGAGGCGGCGGCGTTGCAGTACGTCCGCAAGATCAGCGGGTCCGCGAAGCCGTCGCAGGCGAACCAGGAGGCGTTCGACCGGGCGGTGGCGGAGATCGCGCACGTCACCCAGCACCTGCTCGAGGACCTCGTGACCACCGCCCCGCCCAAGGACCGTGAGGTGGAAGCGGCCAAGGCCCGGGCGAGGGCGCAGGAGCGCTACACGCGCTGAGTCGTCGCGCCCGGCGGAGCGGACCGGTCCGGGAGGGCCTCCCGCCGTCGCACGGTCCTGTCGGACCCGGCGGATACGGTGGCGCAGTGTCCCGCAGTTACCTCCGCTTCCCCCATCTCGCCGGCGACACGGTCGTGTTCGTCGCCGAGGACGACGTCTGGACCGCCCCGCTCGCCGGGGGCCGTGCCCTCCGCCTGACCGCCGACGACGTCCCGGCCGCGCGGCCGCGGTTCTCGCCGGACGGCACGCTGGTCGCCTGGACGTCGTGGAAGGACGGGGCGCCGGAGGTCCGGGTCGCCGACGCGGAGGGCGGCGCGGCCCGCCGGATCACGTTCTGGGGCGACATGCGGACCCGGCTGGCGGGCTGGAGTGCCGACGGGCAGGTACTGGCGGTCTCCGCGATCGGGGAGCACACCGGGGCGAACACCTGGGCGTACGCCGTCCCGGCGGAGGGTGGGCGGCCGCGGCGGCTGGACTACGGGCCGGTGTCGGCGGTCGCGCAGGGCGATCCCGGGGTGCTCGTCGGCCGCACCATGGCCCGCGACATGGCCTGGTGGAAGCGGTACCGCGGCGGCACCGCGGGCACGCTGTGGTGGGACCCCGAGGGCAGCGGCGAGTTCCGGCGGATCCTCGCGGAGCTCGAGGGACAGCTCGACGCGCCGATGCTGGTGGGTGACCGGATCGCCTTCCTCTCCGATCACGAGGGCTGGGGCAACCTCTACTCCGTCGACCGCGCGACGCTGGGCGACCTGCGCCGGCACACCGACCACGGCGGCGAGGGCGCGCCCGCCTTCTACGCCCGGCACGCGGCCACGGACGGGGCCCGCGTGGTCTACGAGTCCGCGGGCGAGCTGTACCTGCTCGACTCCCTCGACGGGGACCCGCACCGCCTCGACATCCGGCTCGGCGGGCCCCGGACCGACCGCGAGCCGCACCGCATCACCACGGCCCGCTGGGTCCACGGCGCGTACCCGGACCGGACCGGGCGCGCCAGCATCGTCGGGGTGCGCGGCACCGTGCACCGCCTCACCCATCGCGACGGCCCGGCGCGCACGCTGCTCGCCGAGCAGGGGGTCCGGGCGCGGATGGCCCAGCCCCTCGGCGACGACCGCGCGATCTGGGTCGACGACGCCACGGGCGAGGACGCCGTCGCGATCTCCCCGCTCGACCCGCACGCCGACGGCGCGCCCGACCTGGTCCGGTACGGCTCCGGCGAGCTCGGCCGGGTGCTGGAGCTGGAACCCTCGCCGGACGGGTCGCTCGCCGCGCTGGCCACGCACGACGGCCGGCTGCTCCTGCTGGAGACCGCCACCGGTGCCCTGCGCGAGCCGGCCCGCGGCGCGGCGGGGGAGATCGCCGGGCTGGCCTTCTCCCCGGACAGCCGCTGGCTGGCCTACGAGGACCCGGTGGAGCCCGAGCTCAGCCGGATCATGCTGGTGCAGCTCGCGCACGACGACCACCCGGACACGCTCGTCGCGGTCACCGAGCCACGGTTCGTGGACACCGATCCGGTCTTCACGGACGACGGCAAGTGTCTCGCCTTCCTCTCGCGCCGCAGCTTCGACCCGATCTACGACGAGCACTCCTTCGACCTCACCTTCCCGGCCTCGTGGCGCCCGTTCCTGGTGCCGCTCGCCGCGCGCACGCCCTCACCCTTCGGCGCCGGGCCGGACGGGCGTCCCGTCTCCGCCGCCGACGAGGAGCCCGAGGACCTCCCGGCCCCGGAGAGCAGCGAGGAGGCCGAGGCCGCCGAGAAGGCAGCAGAGAAGGCCGCGGAGAAGGCCGGTGACGGCGCGGCCGGGGACGGGGCGAAGGACGAGGAGAAGGACGGACCGCCGGAGACGGTGATCGACGTCGAGGGCCTGACCGCTCGGGTCGTCCCGATCCCGGTCCCCGAGGGTCGGTACCGCGCGCTCGGCGCCGCCAAGGACTGCCTGCTCTGGCTGTGGGTGCCGGTCACCGGCGTCCTCGGCGAGGGCCGGCACGGCGGCGACGACCCGCGCCCCGTCCTGGAGCGCTACGACCTGAAGAAGCGCAAGGTCGACACCATCGCCGACCCCGCGGACGGCTATGCGGTCAGCGGGGACGGCAACCGGCTCGTCGTGCGCGACGGCCGCACGCTGCGGGTGCTGCGCCCGGACCGGTCGGGCTCCTCGGCGCCGTCGGAGGGGGACGCGGACGAGTTCGAGATCGACGTCCGGCGCATCTGCGTGACGATCGACCCGGCCGCCGAGTGGCGCCAGATGTTCGACGAGGCGGGCCGGCTGATGCGGGACCACTTCTGGATCGAGGACATGGCCGGCGTCGACTGGGCGGCCGAGCTGGAGCGGTACCGGCCGCTGGTCGACGCCGTCGGCAGCGCGGACGACCTGGTCGACCTGCTCTACGAGGTCCAGGGCGAGCTGGGGTCGTCGCACGCCTACGTCGTGGGCCGCGGCCCGGGCGGGGACTGGACGGGCCGGCCCGGCCTGCTCGGCGCGGACCTGGAGCCGGACGGCGGCGGCGGCTGGCGGATCACCCGCGTGCTCCCGCCCGAGACCTCGGCGCCGAGCGCGCGCAGCCCGCTGTCCGACCCGGGCGTCGACGTCAAGGCCGGGGACGTTCTGCTCGAGGTGGGCGGCCGGCCGGTCGACCCGGAGCTCGGCCCGGCCCCGCTGCTCGTCGGGACCGCGGGCACGCTGACCGAGCTGACGATCCGCACGGCGGCCGGCGAGGTGCGGAGGGTCGTCGTGCGGCCGCTCGGCACCGAGGCCACGCTGCGCTACCACGACTGGGTCGCGGGCCGGCGGGCGTTCGTGGCGGACCGGTCGGACGGCCGGCTCGGCTACCTGCACGTGCCGGACATGGTCGCGTCGGGCTGGGCGCAGCTGCACCGCGACTTCGCCCGGGAGGCCCGGCGGGACGGGCTGGTGCTCGACGTCCGCGGCAACTCCGGCGGGCACACGTCCCAGCTGGTGATCGAGAAGCTGGCGCGCAAGGTGATCGGGTGGGACGTCGTGCGGCACGGCGCGCCCGCCACCTACCCCGAGGGGGCGCCGCGCGGGCCGATCGTGGCGGTGGTCGACGAGCACGCCGGCTCGGACGGCGACATCGTGACGGCCGCGTTCAAGCGGATGGGCCTGGGCCCGGTCGTCGGTGTCCGGACCTGGGGCGGCGTGATCGGCATCGACAGCCGGTACTCGCTGGTCGACGGCACCCGCGTGACCCAGCCGCGGTACTCGTTCTGGTTCGACGACCTGCACTGGTCCGTGGAGAACCACGGCGTGGACCCGGACGTCGAGGTCGTCGTCCGGCCGCAGGACTGGGTGGCCGGCCGCGACCCGCAGCTGGAGACGGCGGTCCGGATCGCCCTGGAGGCGCTGGAGTCCAGGCCGCCCGTGGGCCCGCCGGACCCTGCCACCCGGCCGAGCCGGGCCAAGCCCGCGTTGCCGCCGCGCCCCTGACCGGGAGGGAAGAAAAGGGGCGGGCGTATCGTCTCTCATCAACAACCCCCGCCCGGGCACCCGACCCGGGCAGGGGTCTGTCCGCATGCTCTCTCGAGGAGTCCCGTGGCCGTCTGCCTGTCCGGTCTGCTCACCGCCGCCCTCTCCGACCCCGGCCTGGGCGCGGCGCTCGACGCCGCGCGCGCCGTCGACACCCGCACGGCCGACACTCCCGCGGTCCGGGTCGAGGGTCCCGCCGCGCTGCGCCCCTTCCTGGCCGCCGGGCTGGCCGGGGACGGCACGGTCCTGGCCGTCACCGCCACCGACCGCGAGGCCGAGGAGCTGGCCACGGCGGCGGCGGAGCTGATCGACCCGGCCGCGGTGGCCGTGCTGCCGAGCTGGGAGACCCTGCCGCACGAGCGGCTCTCGCCGCGCCCCGACACCGTCGGCCGCCGGCTCACCCTGTTCCGCGCGCTCGGCTCGGAGAACCCGCCGCGGCTCGTCGCGGCGGCCGCGCGCAGCCTGATCCAGCCGGTCGCGCCCGGACTGGGCACGCTCGACCCGATCACGCTGCGGGTCGGCACCGAGTACGAGTTCGAGCAGCTGCTGGAGCGGCTGGTCGAGCTGGCCTACACCCGCGTCGAGATGGTCACCGCGCGCGGCGAGTTCGCCGTCCGCGGCGGCATCCTCGACCTGTTCGTGCCGACCGCCGACCACCCCGTCCGCATCGAGTTCTGGGGCGACGAGGTCTCCGAGCTGCGCGCCTTCTCGGTCGCCGACCAGCGGTCGATGGAGGAGCCGGAGGTAAGCGAGGTCGTCGCGCCGGCCTGCCGCGAGCTGCTGCTCACCGGTCCGGTCCGCGAGCGGGCCGCCGCGCTGGCCCGCGAGCACGAGAACAACCCGCAGCTGCGCGAGCTGCTGGAGCACCTCGCCGAGGGCATCCCGGCCGAGGGCATGGAGTCGCTGATCCCGGCGCTGGTCGGCGGGGAGCTGCAGCTGCTCACCGACCTGCTGCCCGCGCACTCCCGCGTGCTGGTCGCCGACCCCGAGCGCGTCCGCACGCGCAGCCACGACCTGGTCCGGACCGGGCAGGAGTTCCTGGAGGCGAGCTGGCTCGCTGCGGGGACCGGCGGCATGGCCCCGATCGACGTCGGCGCCTCGGCCTACCGGGACCTCACGGGGGTCCTCGAGCACGCCACCGCCACCGGCCGGCCCGTCGTGAGCCTGTCCCCGCTGCTCTCCGGGGCCGACGACGCCGTGGTCCCCGGCATGCACGAGATCGAGTCCTACCGCGGCGACACCGACCGCGCGCTCGTCGACCTCCGCGCGCACACGGCCGCGGGCGGGGCGGCGGTCCTGGTCGTCGCGGGCCAGGGCACGGCGCAGCGCAGCCTGGAGCAGCTGGGCGAGGCCGAGGTGCCCGCGACGCTGCTCGAGGAGCTGACCGACGCCCCGGAGAAGGGCCTGGTCACCGTCACCTGCGGGCGGATCGCCGACGGCTTCGTCGCGCCGGAGATCGGCCTCGTGCTGCTGTCCGAGGCGGACCTGACGGGCACGCGCGCGGGCCTGGACACCACCACGCGCAAGATGCCCGCCCGTCGTCGCAACGCCGTGGACCTCGCCGCGCTGCAGCCGGGCGACCACGTGGTGCACAACCAGCACGGCATCGGCAAGTTTGTCGAGATGCGCGAGCGCACCGTGCAGGGCGCCACCCGCGAGTACCTGGTCCTGGAGTACGCCTCCAGCAAGCGCGGCCAGCCCGCGGACCGGCTCTTCGTGCCGACGGACGCGCTCGACGAGATCAGCCGGTACGTCGGCGGCGAGCAGCCCTCGCTCAACAAGCTGGGCGGGGCGGACTGGGCCAAGACGAAGGGCCGCGCGCGCAAGGCCGTCCGGGACATCGCCGCCGGCCTGGTGCAGCTCTACGCGGCGCGGCAGTCGTCGCCCGGGCACGCCTTCGGGGCGGACACGCCGTGGCAGCGCGAGCTCGAGGACGCCTTCCCGTACACCGAGACGCCGGACCAGCTCGCCGCGATCGACGAGGTCAAGCGGGACATGGAGCGCCCGGTGCCGATGGACCGGGTGGTCTCCGGGGACGTCGGCTTCGGCAAGACCGAGATCGCCGTCCGCGCGGCGTTCAAGGCGGTGCAGGACGGCAAGCAGGTCGCCGTGCTGGTGCCGACCACGCTGCTGGCCACCCAGCACCTGCAGACCTTCGCCGACCGGATGCGCGCCTTCCCGGTCACCGTGAAGGGGCTGTCCCGGTTCACCGACGCGGGCGAGGCCAAGGAGACGATCGAGGGGCTGGCCGCGGGGACCGTCGACGTGGTCGTGGGGACGCACCGGCTGCTGCAGACCGGGGTCCGGTGGAAGGACCTCGGCCTGGTGATCGTCGACGAGGAGCAGCGGTTCGGCGTGGAGCATAAGGAGCACATCACCGCCCTGCGCGCCCACGTCGACGTCCTCACCCTCTCCGCCACGCCGATCCCGCGGACGCTGGAGATGAGCCTGGCCGGCATCCGCGAGATGTCGACGATCACCACCCCGCCCGAGGACCGGCACCCCACGCTGACCTACGTGGGCGCATACGACGACAAGCAGGTCGCCGCGGCGATCCGGCGCGAGCTGCTGCGCGACGGCCAGGTGTTCTACGTGCACAACCGGGTCACCTCGATCGACCGGGCGGCCAGGAAGATCCAGGAGCTCGTGCCGGAGGCGCGGATCGGCGTCGCGCACGGCCAGATGAACGAGGACGTGCTGGAGCGGACCGTCAGCGCGTTCTGGCACCGCGAGTTCGACGTCCTGGTCTGTACGACGATCGTCGAGAACGGCCTGGACATCTCCAACGCCAACACGCTGATCGTGGAGCGGTCGGACACGCTGGGCCTCTCCCAGCTGCACCAGCTCCGGGGCCGGGTCGGGCGTGGCCGCGAGCGCGGGTACGCGTACTTCCTGTTCCCGCCGGAGCACCCGCTCACCGAGACCGCGCACGACCGGCTCGCCACGATCGCGCAGCACTCCGAGCTCGGCTCGGGCGCCGCCGTCGCGATGAAGGACCTCGAGATCCGCGGCGCGGGCAACATCCTGGGCGCGGAGCAGTCCGGCCACATCGCGGGCGTCGGGTTCGACCTGTACATCCGGCTGGTCGGCGAGGCCGTCGCGGCCTTCCGCAAGCAAGCGGGCGGCGGGCCGGGCGAGGAGGAGCCGGAGCCGCTGGCCGAGGTGCGGGTGGACCTGCCGGTCGACGCGCACGTCCCGCACGACTACGTCGACGGCGAGCGGCTGCGTCTCGAGGTCTACCGCAAGATCGCCGAGGCGGTGGACGAGGCGGGCCTCGAGGCGATCGTCGACGAGCTGAAGGACCGGTACGGCGAGCCACCGCAGCCGGTGCTCAACCTGCTCGCGGTCGCGCGGTTCCGGCAGCTGTGCCGCGAGCTGGGCATCGCCGAGGTGGCCGTCGCGGGCACGCAGATCCGGATCGGCCCGGTCGAGCTGCCGGAGTCGAAGCAGATGCGGTTCAAGCGGCTGCACCCCAAGGGGCAGTACAAGGCGGCGGCGCGGCTCGTCACCGTGCCGAAGCCGGCCGCGGGCAACCGGATCGGCGGGGCCCCGCTGCGCGACACCGGGCTGCTCGACTGGCTGACGGCGCTGGTGAAGGAGCTGGCGGCCCCGGTCACGGTGAACGCCTGAGGGAACGCTTGACAGTCGTCCAGCCCCCGAGCAGCGGGATGTAACGGCGTGGTCGCGCCCTGCGACCAGCCTCCCGACATGTCGACAGCGGCCCTCATCGACCGGTTCGCCCTGCGCTACGCGGCGGGCGCCCGGGCGCTTGTCGGGATGCTGATGGCGCTGGCCGCGCCGTTCGTCGACCCGCCGGCCGGGCCGGTGGTCTGCGGCGCGGTCGCGGCCGCGTTGTTCGGGTGGAGCATCGCCTACCTGTACCTGATGCGGACCCGGCCGCGGACCTGGGTCTGGGTCGCCGACGTCGCGGTGATGTGCGCGCTGTGCCTGGCCCAGCCGCTGCTCGTGGACCCGGCGCTGCTGCTGCGGATGCTGGGGTGGGTGTCGCCGGTGGCGTCGGTCGCCGTCGTCGCGCTGCAGTGGCATGTGCGGCCGCTGCCCGGGGCGCTCGCCGCGGCCGCCGTGTGTCTGGCCTTCGTGGTCGGTGCCGCGCTCGCGCCGGAGGTCACGGTCGGGCAGGCGCTGGCCGTCGGCGGGCTCTGGACGGCCGTCGAGGCGGGGCTGTCCCGGCTGGTCCGACGGCTGGTGGACCGCGGTGTCGAGGTGGCCGACGAGCGGATGGCACGCCGGTTCGCCGCCGAGCGGGAGGCCGAGCTGGCGCGGGCGCGGCGGGCCGAGCAGCGGGCGCACTGGGCGACGGTGCACGACACCGCGGCGAGCACGCTGCTCATGGTCGGGCTCGGCGGCGTCGACGGCCGGGAGCCGTGGCTGCGCGAGCAGGTGGCCCGGGACGTCGCCGCGCTGAACGGCGCACCCACGCCCGCCGGCTGCCTGCAGGACGTGGTCCGGCGGGCCGTCGAGGGCGGCCGGATCGCGGTCGACCTCCGGGCCGACGGCGATCTCTGGCTGCCCGAGGAGGCCGCCGGTGCCGTGGGCGGTGCGGTGGCCGAGGCGCTGGAGAACGTCGCCCGGCACGCGGCGACGGGGAACGCGCAGGTCAGCGCGGTGGTCGACGCGGGCCGGGTCCGGGTGACCGTGCGCGACGCCGGGCGGGGCTTCGACCCCGCGCGGGTGCCCGCCGGCCGGGTCGGGCTGGCCCTGTCCGTGACCGAGCGGATGGCGGGGGCCGGCGGCCGGGCCGCCGTCCGGTCGGCGCCGGGGGAGGGCACCGAGGTGCGGCTGGAGTGGCCGCGGTGAGCGGGTCCACCGTCGGCGAGGCGCCGAGCGATCTCGAGGTCCGCCTGCTGCGGGGTCTGCGGATCGCCCAGACCGTGATCACGCTGGTGATCCTCTTCGGGCTCAGCCTGCCGAACCTGCTCGCCGGCGCGGCGGACTTCCACCCGCCGTGGGTCGCGCCCGTCGCCTGGGGGCTGCTCGTGGCCGTCGCGGCCGTCGACGCCGTGCTGGTGGCGCGGCACCGCTTCTGGGGGCGCGCCCGGGTCCCGGTCGCGCTGGGCGCGCTCGCACTCGCGGTCCTGATCGCGCTGGCCCTCGACCCCGCACAGGTCGTCGGGCCGGCGCACGTCGGGTACGGCGTCGTCGGCTGGATCTGGGTGCTGCTGTTCGCCGGCGCCCGGCTGCGCGGGCTCGTCGTGCTGATCGTGGTGCACCTGCTCTTCCTGCTCGGCCTGCTGGTCGCCGCGGGCCGGACGGACCAGCTCACGCTGGTGACCTTCGGGGTGACGGCCGTGGGCATCACCTCGTTCCAGCTCGCGATCGGGCTCGCGGGGTCGGCGCTGCGCACGGTGGCCCGGCAGGCCGCGGAGGCCGCCGAGTCGGAGGCGCGGGCGCGCACGGCCGAGGAGGTCGCCCGGACGGTGCACACCGACCGGGAGGCCCGGTACGCCGAGCTGCGCGCGGTGGCGCTGCCGCTGCTGCAGGGGATCGGCGACGGCACCCTCGCCCCCTCCGACCCCGAGGTGCAGCAGGAGGCGGCCCGGGCGGCCGCGCGGCTGCGCCGGATGTTCGCGGAGGAGGGCGACGCCGCCGACGCGCTGGCCGCCGAGCTCGCCGTGCTGATCGACATCGCGGAGCGGCGCGGCGTGGTGGTGCGCTACTCGGAGCGGGGCCGGCGGCCGGTGCTTCCGCCCGACGCGGCCGGGGCCCTGCTCGCCTCGGCGGAGGCCGCCCTGCACGGGGCCCGGGCGGCGGCCCGCGTCACGCTCGCCGGCGTCGCCGGGGCGGTGGTGGTCGGGGTGGTGACGGACGGCTCCGCGCGGGTACCGGTGCTGGACGTCGCGGATGTGGGTACCAGCACGGTCGAGGCCGACGGTGCGACATGGGTGGAGGCGAGATGGGCCCCTCGATCGTGATCGTCGACGATCACCCGGCGATCGTCGACGGCGTGCGTGCCTGGTGCGCCCGCGCCGAGCCGGAGATCCGGGTGCTGGCCTCGGGCGCGCGGGTGGAGGTCGCGCTCGACGAGCCGGCGGCCGAGGCCGTGGTGTTCGACCTGCAGCTGGGGTCGGGCTCGCCGGCCTTCGGCGACCTGACCCGGCTCGTCGACGCCGGCCGCCGGGTCGTCGTCTACTCGCAGCACGCCGACAGCGACACCGCCCTGCGCTGCCTGGAGCTGGGCGCGGCGACCTACCTGACCAAGGCGGAGGGGCCGGAGCACCTGATCCCGGCGCTGCGCGCGGTGGTCCAGGACCGCCCCTACACGCCGCCGGTGCTCGGCGGGGCGATGGCCGCCGACCCCCGGCCGGACCGCCCGGCGCTGTCGGAGCGCGAGCGCGAGGTCCTGCTGGCCTGGTTCGAGAGCGACTCGAAGCAGCTGGTGGCGCAGCGGTTCCACCTGTCCGTGAAGACCGTGGACACCTACATCGGACGGGTGCGGATCAAGTACGCCGACGCCGGCCGCCCGGCCACCACCAAGGCCGCGCTCGTGGCCCGCGCCCTGCAGGACGGCCTGATCGACCTCGCCGGCCTCTAGGACCCGGTCACCCCGGACCGGAGCACGCAGAACTCCCCGACCCACGGGTCGGCCAGGACCACCCAGGACACCTCCGGGCCCTGCCCGACGTTCACCCGGGTCGCGCCGCGCCGCTCCAGCTCGGCCACCGCGGCGGCCTGGTCGCCGACCGGGTCGACGTCGAGGTGCAGCCGGTCCTTCCCGGTCTTCGGCGCGGCCGAGGGCAGGAACTCCAGCCACGGCAGGCCGGGCGGCGGGCGCAGGCCGGCCACGGTGCCGTCGTCCCGGCCCACGGGCATGCCGGCGACCCCGGACCAGAACGCCGCGGCCGCCGAGGGGTCGGGGACGTCGACGACGACCGCGGCCAGCGCACCGGCCTCGGCGTACTCCTCGCGGGGCTCCAGCACGCAGAACTCGTTGCCCTCGGGATCGGCGAGCACCACCCACGGGACGGCGTGCTGGCCGACGTCGGCGGGCCGGGCGCCGAGCCGGACGGCCCGTTCGACGAGCTCGAGCTGGTGGCCGGGGGAGCTGCTCGCGAGGTCGAGGTGGATCCGGTTCTTCCCGCTCCGCGGCTCGGGCGCCGGCCCGAAGACCAGGTCGAACGTCCAGGGCGCGTGCGGGGACCGGACGTCCACCTCGTCGTCGGACTCGTGCGCGACCGGCCAGCCGAGCAGCTCGGCCCAGAACCGGGCCAGCCGCCGCGGGTCCGTGCCGTCGACCACGACGTTGGCCAGCCGGTTCGTCATCGCCGCAGCGTACGGGCCGGATCGCCGGAGCGCAGGGACCGACGCGGGGCCCGGCACCTGCGGGGCGGTGGACCGCAGGCACCGGGCACCGACGACGGTATGTCAGGTTCGCGCGGGTAGGGGTCCGGCGATCGCCCGACACCCACCCGTGTGGTCCTCGCACCGGTGCTAACGGCGGGGGCCCGCCGGTCGAGTGCCGGCTGCCGCTTCGATCACCCACGCCGATCACCCACGCCGATCACCCACGCCGACGACCCAGCCGCCCCGGAGGACCCGTGACCGTCACCCCGCCGCAGCCGCCCCACACCCCGTGGGAGCCGCAGCCGCCGCAGTACGCGCCGCAGTACGCGCCCCAGCAATACGCGCCCCAGCAGTACGTGCCACCGCCCTACGGCGGGCCGTACGCGCCGCAGTACCCGGCTCCGTACGGCGCCTACCCGCAGCCGGTCCCGCCGCGGCCGGACTACGCCTCCTGGGGCTCCCGTGTGGGCTCGGCGCTGGTCGACGGGCTGATCCCCGGCGTCGTCGCCTCGCTGGGGCTGCTCGGCCTCGCCCTCTCGAACGATCTCGGGGTCGTCCTCGGGATCGCCGGCGTCTTCTACCTCGCCGCCTTCGCCTTCGCGCTGTGGAACACCTGCTACCGGCAGGGCACCACCGGGCAGAGCCTCGGCAAGCAGCTGATGGGCACGCGGCTCGTCCGGGCCCGGGACGGCGGCACGCTCGGCTTCTGGGCGACGCTCGCCCGCCAGCTCGCGCACGTCCTCGACGCGGCGCCGCTGTACCTCGGCTACCTCTGGCCGCTGTGGGACGAGCGGCGCCAGACCTTCTCCGACAAGGTGTGCGACACCGTCGTCGTCCGGGTGGGCTGAATCCGGGTGGGGTGACCTGCCGCACGTCCGGCCGTGAGAAGGTGACGGCCGTGCGGAGCATCGGACGTCCGGGCCGGATCGGCCGAGTGATCGTCGCCGCGTGCGCGGTGGGGGCGGTGGCCGCGGGCTGTGGCAGCGGTCCCAGCCAGGTCGGGTCGGCGGTGATCGTGGCGGACCGGTCCGTGGGCCTCGCCGAGGTCCAGAGCCGGATCGACACGGCGCTGGCGCACAAGGCCGAGCTCTCCGCGCAGAGCACCGGCGAGATCGCCGACGCGGACGTCGCGCGCTACGTCGTGAGCACGCAGGTCAGCCACGAGCTGGTCACCGCGGCCGCGGCGCGCGAGGGGATCACGGTCGGCGAGGACCGGGTCGACGCCGCGCTCGCCGACCCGTCGGCCCTGCAGCTCGACCGCAGCCTGTTCGAGGGCGCCGCCCTGCGCGAGCGGGCCCGGGACCGGCTGCTCGCGATCGCCCTGGCCGAGAAGTACGTCGACGGACTGGCCGTCACCGCCGACCTCGTCGCCGCGACCTCGCAGGCCGACGCCGAGGACAAGGCCCGCGCCGTCGCCGCCGGTGGGGAGCGGGCCCGGGAGGTGCTCGCCGACCCGCGCACGGCGCAGACCGGCCAGACCTACCGCGCCGCGACCGACCCCGACACCGCCACGACCGTCCTGTTCGGCACGCCCGCCGGGCAGACCGTGGCGTTCCAGCCCTCCCCGGGGCAGGGGATCTGGCTGGTGCTGCACGTGACGGACCGCGTGACGAACGCACCGGCGGAGGGCCCGTCCGCCGCGACGTCCATCGACCAGGACACGCTCGCGTCGATCGGGGAGCGGCTGACCCAGCCCGACGCCGGGAACGTCCAGGTCAACCCGCGGTTCGGGGTGTGGGACCCGGTGCGCATGCAGGTGGTGGCCGAGGGCCAGCAGTCCGGCACCATCATCGGGCCGGCCGGGGGCTGAGCCCGGGCGCCCGGTGCCGGGGGAGACTGGGGGCGTGGCTCCCACGGTGATCGTCCTGTCCCGGCGGCTCGGCGCCGTCCTGCCGGCCGCCGCGCTGCCCGCCCTGCGCGCCGCCTCCGCCGTCTACGCGGACCCCTCGGTGCCCGGGGACGTCGTGGCGGCGACCGGGGCCGAACCCGCGGCCGGTGCGCTTCCCGACGACGCCGTGCTCCTGACCTGCGAACCGACCGCGGGCGCCGTCGCCGTGCCCGAGCCCGAGGGCGCCGCGCTGCTCGACGCCGTGGCCGTCATGGACCGGCTGCGCTCGCCGGGCGGCTGCCCGTGGGACGCCGAGCAGACCCACCAGTCGCTGCTGCAGTACCTCGTCGAGGAGTGCTACGAGCTCTACCAGGCGATCGAGGACGGCGACCGCGCCGACATGCGCGAGGAGCTGGGGGACGTCCTGCTCCAGGTGCTGTTCCACGCCCGGGTCGCGCAGGAGGCGGCCGAGGGAGCCTTCGACATCGACGCGGTGGCCGACGGGCTGGTGGCCAAGCTCGTCGGGCGGCACCCGCACGTCTTCGCCGGGTCCGAGCGGATCGAGACGGCGACCGCGCAGGAGGGGCGGTGGGAGGAGCTCAAGCGCGCGGAGAAGCAGCGCAGCTCGTCCGTCGACGGGGTGCCGCTGGGGCAGCCGGCCGTCGCGCTCGCGGCCAAGCTGGTGTCCCGCACCGCCCGCGCCGGGCTGCCCGAGGACCTGCTGCCTGCCGGCGGAGGGGTGGGGGAGGAGCTGTTCCGCCAGGTCGCGCGGGCCAAGCTGGGGGGTGCCGATCCCGAGGCCGAGCTGCGCACCGCCGCCCGCGCCTTTGCCGACCGGGTCCGGGCCGCGGAGCGCTCCGCCGCCGCCCAGGGCGTCGACCCCCACTCCCTCGACCCCGAGACCTGGCGCCGCGCCTGGCCCGCGTAAAACCTCCGCGAGTCGGGAGTTCCGGCAGCGCGAGTCGGGAGTTCTGGCAGCGCGAGTCGGGAGTTCCGGCACCGCGAGTCGGGAGTTCTGGGTGCCCCGAGTCGCACATCTCGGGTCTCGCGCTCAGCTCGCCGACGCGTACCGGTCGGCGGCTGCCCAGACGTCCCGCGCGTAGTCGACGGACCGGTTGTAGGCGAGCACGCCCTCCCACCAGCCGTCGCCGGCCGCGGTGTCCCGGTCGGCGGAGCACAGGTACGCGGCGGCGGCGCGGGCCGCGGCGTCGACGTCCTGCGGGTCACCCTCGCCGAAGCGGGCCCAGGTCCCCGGCAGGAACTGCATCGGCCCGACGGCCCGGTCGTGCTCCCGGTCGCCGTCGAGCCGCCCGCCGTCCGTGTCCGGGGTCGCGCGGGTGCCGTTCGACCCGTCCAGCCGGATCCCGACGATCGAGGGCGTGGCGACTCCGTCGACGAGCCGCGAACCGTTGATCCGGCCGTGGTTCGACTCCACCCGCCCGATCCCGGCGAGGGTGTTCCAGGTCAGCCCGCAGCCGGGCGTCCGATCCCGCTGGGTCTGCTCGGCCGCCGCGTACGCCTGCAGCGCCCGGGCCGGGATGCCCGTGGCCCGCGCGCGCTCCCCCGCCCACGCCGCGGGGTCCGCGTCCGACGGCACGGCCGGCGCGGGTGTCACGGGAGTCCCGCGCGCGACGACGCCGGGCCGGTCGTCCTCCCGGCCGGACTCGCCGAGTGTCGCGACGCCGAGCACGAGCAGCCCCACCACACCAAGCACACCGAGGAGGATCGCGAACGGTCGCACGACTCCGACGCTACGGACGGGAACTGAGAGCGGTCTGAGCCCGACCTCCCGGGATGTGCGACTCGGACGCCCGGAGCTGCCGACTCGCGGTGCCAGAACTCCCGACTCGCGGTGCCAGAACTCCCGACTCGCGGTGCCAGAACTCCCGACTCGCGGTGCCAGAACTCCCGACTCGCGGTGCCAGAACTGCCGACTCGCGGGGGGTGACTAGGCGAAGAGGCCCTGGCCCCACCACTCCCCGTCCCGCAGCCCGGGCGGGACGGCGAAGACCGCGGAGCCGTTGTGCTCCAGGTACTCCATCATCTTGTCCTTGTTCGCCAGCGCCCGCTGGATCGGCACGAACTGGGTCTGCGGGTTCCGGACGAAGGCGAGGAAGAACAGGCCGGCGTCGAGGTGCCCGGAGCCGTCCGAGCCGTCGACGAAGTTGTAGCCGCGGCGAAGCATCTTCGCGCCGTTCTGCGTCTCCGCCGACGCCAGCCGGATGTGCGCGTCGGTCGCGATCGCGGGCTGCCCGTCGGCGCCCACCGCGGAGAAGTTCGACGCGTCGAACTCCTTCTGCCCGCTCAGTGGGTTGCCCTCGCCCTTCGACCGCCCGACGATCTGCTCCTGCTCGTCGAGCGACGTGCGGTCCCAGATCTCGATGTGCATCCGGATCCGGCGCGCGACCAGGTACGACCCGCCCGTCATCCAGTCCGGCCCGTCGCCCGGCTGCACCCAGACGTTGGCGTCGAGCTCGGTGGGTTCCTCGGCCTTGAGGTTGTTGGTGCCGTCCTTGAAGCCGAAGAGATTGCGCGGCGTGTCCTGCGCGGTCGAGGTCGACGACGTGCGGCCGAACCCGAGCTGCGACCACCTGACCGACGTGGTGCCGAAGCCCATCCGCACCAGGTTGCGGATCGCGTGCACCGCGACCTGCGGGTCGTCGGCGCAGGCCTGCAGGCAGATGTCGCCGCCCGACCGCGCCGGGTCGAGGTTGTCCCCGGTGAACGAGGGCAGCGGGGCCAGCGCGGCCGGCATCCGGTCCTGCAGGCCCAGCTTCTCGAAGAACGACGCGCCGAACCCGACGGTCAGGGTGAGCGACGCGGCCGGCAGCCCGAGGGCCTCACCGGTGTCGGTCGGCGGGGAGTACTTGTTGAGCCCGACCGCGCCGTTCTCGGTGACCTCCTGCCCGGCCGTCATCCGCTCGGCCGCGGTGGTCCACTTCTGCAGCAGCCGCTGGACCTCGGCGCGGTCGGTGGTGGTCAGGTCCATCGCCACGAAGTGCAGCCGGTCCTGCGCAGGCGTGACGATCCCGGCCTGGTGCGTGTCCCGGAACGGGACGACGCCCGGGCGGTCCGGCCCGCCGCCGGACGATCCGGCGGCGTAGCCGACTGCCGCGCCGGCACCGGCGAGCGCGACGCCGGCCCCCGCGTAGCCGAACAGCCTGCGCCGCGACATCCCACCCCCGCCGTCCCCGCCGCTGGGCGGGTCGGTGGGCGGCGGCTCGACGGGCGGGCTCTCCGGGGCCGAGGACGGGGACCGGCTCGCACTCACGACGTGACGACTCCTGCGACCTGGGAGACCGGCTCGCCGAGCGCGTCGACGGCGTCGGCCATCTTCTTGGTGTCCTCCGGGGTCAGCTGCGTGTACAGCACGAAACCGCCGTCCGGGGTGCGGTAGCCCTCGAGCAGCTTCTCCACGTCGGCGAAGCGCTGGTCGAGCGTCGGGCCCAGGTTCGGGTCCTTCTCGTCGATCACCGGGCGGAGCGCCGCGACGGAGGCCTGGCTGCCCTCGACGTTGGCCTTGAAGTCCCAGAGGTCCGTGTGCGAGTAGCGGTCCTCCTCACCGGTGATCTTGCCGGTGGCGACTTCGTCGAGCAGCTCCTTGGCGCCGTTGGCCAGCTGGACGGGGGTGAACTCGACGGCCTTCACGCGGTTCTGCAGGTCGAGGATGTCCGCGTCGAGCTGGTCGGCGATCTGCCCGGAGTCGGGCTGCAGGCCGTCGACCCACAGGTCCTTCTCGAGCCGGTGGTAGCCGGTGAACGCCACGCCCGGCTCGCGCTCGTCGTCCTCGCGGCCGTCCATCTTCGGGTCGAGGTCGCCGAAGGACTCCGCGACCGGCTCGATCCGCTCCCAATAGGTGCGCGCGACCGGGAACAGGGCCTTGGCCTGGTCTACGTTCCCGGCCTTGACGGCGTCGGTGAACTCCTTGTTCTTGGCGACGAGCGCCTCGATCTGGGAGGTGACGTACCGGTTGTACCCGGCGGTGGCCTCGGCGAGCTTCGCGTTGGTGTCCGTGGAGCGCTGGGCCGTGCCGGTCACGGTGAAGGGGGCGCGGATGCCGTCGCCGACCATGCCGGGCTTGCAGGCGGTGGTGTAGCTGCCGCCGTCGGGCACCTCGACGATGAGGTCGCGGGACAGGCCGGGGCCGATGTTCTCGACCTCGCCCATGATCCGGTCGCCGGTGCCGTAGAGGTAGAACTCGGTGACCTTCGTGCCCGTGTTCTTGACGGTGAAGGAGATGTTGCCGGCGGGCGCCTCGGTGGCCGAGACCTGGCAGGCGGAGTCGCTGGCGGTCACCGAGATCGGCCCGCCGCCGCCCTGCTGGGCGGCCGGGGGCTGGGCCGTGCTGGTGCAGCCGGCGAGCAGCAGGGCGGTGCCGGCCGCGAGCACGGCGGCGCCTGCTCTGCGGTGATCCGGGGTCCTGCGGGACATGGGCGTTCTCCTCGGTGATGTCACGCGGTGGCGGCGGTGGTGGACCGCGTGCGCTGGGGCAACAGGAACAGCGTCAGGACGACGGCGACGTAGAGACACCAGACGACGGCCTCGAGCACCGTGGTCTGCGGGGAGAAGTTGAGGACGCCCTTGAGGAGCGTCCCGTACCACGAGTCCGGCGGGATCGCGGCGCTCACGTCGAAGGCGAGGCTGGTGAGGCCGGGCAGGATCCCGGCCTCCTGCAGGTCGTGCACGCCGTAGGCCAGGATCCCGGCGGCGACGAAGATCAGGAAGAACCCGGTGATCGTGAAGAACTTGGCCAGGTTGATCCGCATGGCGCCGCGGTAGATCGCGTAGGCGATGACCACGGCGATCGCGATGCCGATCAGGAAGCCGATCAGCGGCTGCACGGTCTCGCCGGCGGCCTGCGCCGCGGCGAAGAAGAACACGGCCGTCTCGAGGCCCTCGCGTCCGACGGCGAGCGTGGCCATCACGACGACGGCGACGGGGCCCATCGTGATCGCCGCCTCGAGCTTGCCCTCGAGGTCGGCCTTGAGGGCGCGGGCGTTCGACCGCATCCAGAAGATCATCCAGGTGACGAACGCGACGGCGACGATCGAGAGCGACCCGCCGAGCGCCTCGGAGGCCTCGAAGGTGAGGGCCTGCTCGGCCAGCGTGAGCCCGAGCGTGACGCCGACGCTGACCAGGATCGCGAACGCGACGCCCGCCCACACCTTCGGCAGCTCGTGCCGGCGGTCGGTGCGGACGAGGAAGGCGACGAGGATGCTGACGACCAGCGAGGCCTCGAGACCTTCGCGCAACCCGATCAGGGCGTTGCCCAGCACCGTCCCGGTCTCCCTCTGCGTCGGCGTACCTCCGCTGAGGTGAGGCTCAGCGGACCGAGGTGAGGCTAGCTTCCCGAACGGGGGACGCGGTAGGCCGGGACGGGGGTCTGACCTGGGCTTATGTCCGATTTGCGGTGGATGTCCGGACGTGAGGCGCAACCGTGATGTACCGAGTGATCGGCCGGCGCCGCCCCGTGAGGCGGGCTACTCGGTGATGCGGGCGATCCGCGCGCGCACCTCGCCCAGCGCCTCCTGGTACTCCGGGCGCGGGTCCATGACCGTGGCCATCTGCAGCTGGCCCTTCGCCTCGCCCAGCCTCCCCTGCCGCTGCAGTGCCTTACCGAGCGCGAAGCGGGCGTAGTGGTCCGCCGGGTCGAGCTCGAGCACCCGGCAGAACGCCTCCTCGGCCTTGGCGAGCTGGGCCGAGTCGAGGTAGGCGCGGCCGGCGAGCAGGTGCACCGACGCGTCGTTGGGCTGGCTCTCCAGGGCGGGGAGCAGGGCCTGCAACGCGTCGAGCGGGCGCCGGTCGGCCAGCAGCAGCTCGGCCCGGCGGAACCCCTCGAAGACGCGGTTGCGGGCGCGCGGACCGGGTCCCGGTGCAGGCTGACTCGTCATGGTCATTCCTACGGTAGGCCGCAGGCGGGCGATCCGCGAGGTCTTGACACGCGGCCACCGGCGCCCACCGGGGCGTGACGTGCACGGCTCGGCGGCGGTTCGCCGCCCTGATCACGGGGCCGGTGGTTACCCTGACCCGCGAGTTCCGGCGAGCCGGAGAGAACAGGAGCTATTGGGTGGCTGTCATCGAGCAGGTCGGCGCACGCGAGATCCTCGACTCGCGGGGGAACCCCACGGTCGAGGTCGAGGTCGCGCTGGACGACGGGACGCTGGAGCGCGCCGCGGTCCCCTCCGGGGCCTCGACGGGCGAGCACGAGGCCGTCGAGCTCCGCGACGGGGACCCGAAGCGGTACGGCGGCAAGGGTGTCGAGAAGGCCGTCTCGGCCGTGCTCGACGAGATCGGCCCGGAGCTGACCGGGATGGACGCGGTGGACCAGCGCCTGGTCGACCAGCGCCTCGTCGACCTCGACGGCACCCCGGACAAGTCGCGGCTGGGCGCGAACGCGCTGCTCGGCGTGTCGCTGGCGGTGGCCAAGGCCGCGGCCGAGTCGTCGGGCCTGGAGCTCTACCGCTACGTCGGCGGGCCGAACGCGCACGTGCTCCCGGTGCCGATGATGAACATCCTCAACGGCGGCGCGCACGCGGACACCTCGGTCGACGTCCAGGAGTTCATGGTCGCCCCGATCGGCGCGGAGTCCTTCCGCGAGTCGCTGCGCTGGGGTGCGGAGATCTACCACGCGCTCAAGTCGGTGCTGAAGGAGAAGGGCCTGGCCACCGGGCTCGGCGACGAGGGCGGCTTCGCGCCGGACGTCGCGGGCGGCACCCGGGGCGCGCTCGAGCTGATCTCCACGGCAATCGGCAAGGCGGGCTTCACCCTGGGCACGGACGTCGTGCTGGCGCTCGACGTCGCCGCCACCGAGTTCTTCTCCGACGGCGTCTACCGCTACGAGGGCAAGGAGCTCTCCTCGGCGGACCTGGCCAAGGTGTGGGCCGAGCTCGTCGACGCCTTCCCGCTGGTCTCGATCGAGGACCCGCTGGCGGAGGACGACTGGGACGGCTGGGTCTCGCTGACCGGGTCCCTCGGCGACAAGGTCCAGCTCGTGGGCGACGACCTGTTCGTCACCAACCCCGAGCGGCTCGAGGACGGCATCGACCGCGGCGCCGCCAACGCGCTGCTGGTCAAGGTCAACCAGATCGGCACGCTGTCCGAGACCCTCGACGCGGTCACGCTGGCCCACAACAACGGCTACCGCTGCATGATGAGCCACCGCTCGGGCGAGACCGAGGACGTGACCATCGCCGATCTCGCCGTCGCCACCGGCTGCGGCCAGATCAAGACGGGCGCGCCCGCGCGCTCCGAGCGGGTCGCCAAGTACAACCAGCTGCTCCGCATCGAGGAGAGCCTCGGCGACGCCGCGCGCTACGCCGGCGAGCTGGCCTTCCCGCGGTTCACGCCGGGGGCCTGACCGCGTGGCGGGTGAGGCGCGGGTCCGCGAGCGGGCCGCCGCCCGGGCGGACCGGGGCGGGGCCGGGCAGG
>NZ_JBEZDN010000099.1:0-30094 GCF_040648315.1 Pseudonocardia sp. NPDC049154 | reverse complement strand
CGCAAGGATGGACGCCACGGCGTGCTCGATCCCCTCCGTCATCGCCGGCAGGCGAGTCAGCCGGTCGACCAGCTGCGCCGCGAGCGTGATCGTCGAGGGGTTCGGCACGGACACCGCGGCGAGCGACTCCAGGAGGGCGGGGTCCAGAACCTGATCGAAAGCCTTACGCCGGCCCGCCGACAGTTCCCCGCGCCCGGACAGCACGACGGCGGCGCGGCCGGTGCCCTGCCGGACCGTCGGGGTGCCGACCTGGCCGCCGCCTTCCGCGACGCCGGCGTTCGCGATCGTCTGCCGTGGCGCGCTGCCGGTGCGGAACCGCTCCGCGAGGGCGGCGAGGGTGCCCGCCGGGTCGGCGAGAGCCTCGTCCATGCCCACGCCGATGTCGACAAGGTCGACGAGCTCAAGCATCACGAGGTCGTCGTCGAGGGCCCGCTTCACGGTGCCGAACTGGACCCCGAGGAGTCCGTCGAGGGCGGTCAGCGTGCGCTGACGGACGTCGAGGCCGTCCTCCACTCGACGCCAGGTCATCGGGGCTACGGACGCGGCGGAGGCCGCATCGTTCACGGACCAGCCACGGCGCGCTCGGATGATCTGAACGAGGCCCCCGAGGACATGCCGGCGGACGTTCTTCCGCTCGGCGGGGTCGGGTCGGTCCACGTCTGGATCATCAAACAAGGTGTCGTCAGCCATCATCATCGCGCTCCCCATTGGGCCATGGTGCCCAGAGTTAACTACCTCTGTCAAAGAGGCGCACCCCGGGCCTACCTGCGGGTTCCGAATGTCACGTCCTGTTCACCCGCGTGGGTGCGTGGCCCGACACGCCGAAGAACCCAGGTGAGTTAGTTCCAGCCATGATCTCCGGTTAGGATCTCTGTCGTGGCCCGACCCCGCGCTGTTACAGCGGTAGCGATCAACGGCCCGGCGCTGCGCGCGATCCGGGAGCGTTCCGGCATCTCCTGCTCCGCCCTGGCCCGCGAGGTCGGAGCGGACGTCTCCTTCCTGGCCCGCGTCGAGCGCGGCGAGAAGCGGGGCGTGCGGATGGAGACGTTCGAGCGTCTCTGCTTCCACCTGGAGATCGACCCGCGCGCGATCATGGAAAACCCATTCGGTACCAGACTGGCCCGGAGTGGGCCCACTGTGGTACCTTGCGGGAGTAGTACCAGCAGTACCCGGGTTGCCTGACTCCCCAACGGCCCGGAAACGCAGTAGGCGGGCTCCGGAGGCCCTAACTCCGAAACCCGCCCAGACACTGGAGGTCACCTCTCCAATGCACTACGACCCGAAGTCTATCGGTCGCCCCGAAGACCGCATGACTGGCGCGCCGACCAGCGACAACACCCACCAGGGTGACCTTTTCGCGCAGGAGCCGGACCGCGCGCAGACGATGACCGAGGCGTTCCTGGAGTTCCACAGGGCGAACCCGCACGTCTACCGCGCGCTCCGCGACCTCGCCCGCAACTGGCTCACCCAGGGCAAGACGAAGTGCAGCATCACGCTGCTCTACAACGTCGCCCGCTGGAGCCTCAGCCTCCGCACCGAGGGCGAGGGCATGTTCGAGCTGAACGACCACTACCAGGCGTACTACGCACGCGCCCTGATGCGGTTCGAGCCCGACCTGGCCGGGATGTTCAACATCCGCACCGCCCCCGAGGCTGACAGCTGGATCGCCTCGTTCGACGAGGCGGCCGCCTGATGGACGCCGTCGAGCTGGTCACCTCCTACATCAACATGGGCATCGCCGTGTTCCCGCTCTACGGGGTCGGTGAGGACGGCCGGTGCCAGTGCGGCCGCGACTGCCCCTCCCCGGCGAAGCACCCCCGGTTGGGCCTCGCCCACCGGAAGGACGACCCGCGCCGCGCCACCTGCCGCGGCGAGTGCGGGATGCTCGGGCACGGCCTCCACGACGCGACCACCGACCCCGGCCAGGTCGCCGAGTGGCTCGCCGCCTTCCCGACCGCGAACTGGGCCGTCCGCCCGCCCGTCGGCGTCCTGGTCCTCGACGAAGACCCGAGGAACGGCGGGGACGTCGAGCTGGCGAAGCTGGAGGAGCGCCACGGTGCCCTCCCGGCCACACTGACCGCCCGCACCGGCTCCGGCGGCCGCCACATCTGGCTCAGCTACAACGGCCCGGCCCGCGGGAAGCTGTGCGCCGGCGTCGACTGCAAGACGAACACCGGCTACTTGGTCGCCCCGCCGTCCAGGCACATCTCCGGCGGCACCTATGAGTGGGTCGACCAGCACGCCGCCGCGTACGCGCCGCAGTGGGTCAAGGACATCATGAACCCGCCCGTGCGCCTCCGGCCGCAGCCGCGGACCCGCGCGGACCTCACCCGCGTCGGGAAGGGCCTCGTCGACTACGTGCTCGGGAAGGCGTTCGGCGAGGTGAACGACGCGGTCTACTGGGCCGCCTGCCGTGCCGACCAGCACGGGATCCTGGACGACATCCTCGAGGACCTCGTCCAGGCCGCCGGGCACGCCGCCGGAGCTCAGGCCAGCCACGCGGGGGAGATGCAGACCCGCCGCACCATCGAGTCCGCACGCCGGCGGCCGAACGACGCCACCCGCCGGGTCCGGCGCACCCTGCCCACCGTCGATGAGTTCATGGGCGTTCGCGCCGGAAAGGCCGGTGCGTGATGGCCGCCCCGATCCGTCAGCTGTTCCCGGACCAGGGCCCGCCGCCGGAGGAGGCCCCGAACCCCACCGAGGTCATCCCGGGCCCCGGTGACCCCCTCGCGGTCGCCCGGATCGTCCTCGACGAGATGACCGACGACGACGGCCACCTCCTGCTCCGCCGGTGGCGCGGGGAGTGGTGGAAGTACCAGGGCCCGCAGTGGGTCGAGACCGACCCCGAGGCGATCCGGAAACACCTCTACGAGCGCCTGGAACACGCCAAGTACGAGAAGGTCGTCGGGGGCGGCATCAACCAGCGGGTCGAGCTGAAGGGGTGGGCCCCGGACAAGGGGAAGGTGGACAAGCTGATCGACGCCATGGCCGCGCCGACCCTGCTGTCCCGCGACGTCGAGGCCCCCACGTGGCTGTCGACCCGCACCTCCGCACGCGGGTTCGTGCCCTGCCTCAACGGCCTGGTCGACGTCGACACGCAGGAGATCCGCCCGCTCACCCCGGACTACTTCGGCACCGTCGGCATCCCGCTGGAGTTCAACCCCGAGGTCGGTCAGCCCACCGAGTGGCTGAAGTTCCTCCGGACCCTCTGGAAGCCGGTCGACGGGAAGGACGCCGACGAGATCCGCGCCCTCCAACAGTGGTTCGGGTACGTCCTGTCCGGCCGGCTGGACCTGCAGAAGATGCTGCTCCTCGTCGGCCCGCCGCGGTCGGGCAAGTCCACCATCGCCCGCATCCTGCGGGACCTCATCGGGGAGGCGAACACCTCCGCGCCGACCCTCGCGCTCCTCGCGCAGAACTTCGGCCTGGAGACGACGATCGGGAAGACCCTCGCGATCGTCGGTGACGCCCGACTCCAGTCGCAGGGCCAGGAGACGGTGGTGGAGCGCCTGCTGAGCATCTCCGGGCAGGACACGCTCACCCTCGACCGGAAGAACCGCACGGCGTGGACCGGGGTCATGCAGGCCCGGATCATGATGCTGTCCAACGAGCTGCCGCGGTTCGGCGACGCCTCCGCCGCCATCGCGTCCCGGTTCATCATCCTGCGCCTGGAGGAGTCGTTCCTCGGGCGCGAGGACACCGGACTCGAGGACAGGCTCCGCGCGGAGTTCCCCGCGATCCTGAAGTGGGCGCTCGACGGCCTGGCCGACCTCAACGCGAAGAAGCGCATCACGGAGCCGGCTGCGCACGTGGAGGCGATGCAGGAGCTGTACGACCTCGTCAGCCCGATCTCCGCGTTCATCCGCGACGTCTGCGACACCGACGACCCCGACGGCACGGTCCTGTTCGACGACCTCTACCGGCACTACGTCCGGTGGGCGAAGGACAACGGCCGGGGCACGGCTGCGACCGCGAAGTTCAGCGCGGACCTGAAGTCGAGGCTCCCGAACTACCGGATGACCCGCCCGACGGTGAACGGGGTGAAGTCCACGAAGAAGTACGCGAAGGGCATCACGATCCTCCCGGAGTGGCTGGAGGCCGTGCAGGCGGAGGACGCGATGTCCGGGTACGTGAGCGGATGGGGACGAGGAGCATGATCTAGCCGAACCTGGCCGATAGGAGCCCCGCACCCGGGTGGTGCGGGGCTCCGTCGTGTCTTCAGGGAGGGCACGATCCGGGGGTGGACGCCCATGCGGACGCCTAGTGGACGCCTATGGTTGTGATCGTTTACGAGGCTCTGACCAGGGAAAGACGCCTATGGACGCCTATGGACGTCCACTTTCTAGAAGACTGTCCATGTACGCGCGCGCGCACGCGCATGTATGGGGCTCTCGTAGCCCGAATATAGGCGTCCATGGGCGTCCACCCACGTCTTCCGCAGGTCAGACAGGGTGCCGATGATCTTTCGATGGGCGTCCGATAGACGTCCACCTAGGCGTCCACCTTCGGTTAGGACCCGCTACCAGCGTGAGATCCTGGGGGCAGTGCCCGAGAGGGGTGCCAGGTCAAAGGGGTAGGGGGGTACCGGGTGAGCAGGCGGTGGGTGGGGGGTAGCAGCAGGGCATGGCGCAGGGTGAGGGCCGCAGTGCTGGTGCGGGATGGTCACCGATGCAGGCTGAAGCTCGACGGCTGCACCACCGTGGCGTCCCACGTCCACCACACACAGCCCCGCGAGCTGGTCGGTGACGACCCTGCCCACCTCATGGCAGCGTGCGCGAGCTGCAACCTGAAGGTCGGCGACCCAACTCGCCATGATCCTGCGCCCTCGGTGCGCGCATGGTGGGACGACGAACCCGCGTGACTCGCTCGACGCGCTGACCTGCGATTTTTTGACGGCCGGCGGCCCGCCTCGGACACCCGCTGCCCTGTTTCTCTCCCCCCGCAGGTCAGCGGCACGCGCGGGATAAGCCTCTGACCTGCACAAACCTGGCCCGTACTGGCTGATCCTGGCCCATGATCTGTTAGGATGAGGTTGCACGACCCTGTCCCGTCGTGTAGAGGGGCGGGGTCCGTGTCGGGGAAGCGGCAGATCAGGGCGGTTCCGACGCCGAAGGGCGCGAAGCTCACCGAGTCCGTCCGGGAGACGGTGGAGAAGCTGACGCTGAACCCGGAGGACGTCGCGGTCGCGCAGCTGGCCGTGGAGTACGCCGAGACGATTGAGCGGGCGGCCGATCTCGCCGAGGAGGCCGCGAACCTCCCGTACGACCCCGACACCGCGGTGATGGTGGCCCGGCTGAAGCAGCGGGTCGAGGCGCACACTGTGATGGCCGACGTCGGGCCGAAGCTTCTCGCCGCGCTCGACGCCCTGGGCGCGACCCCGAAGGCCCGTGCTGCCGCTGGGAAGCCTGCGCCGGCGTCCGGTGGCTCCGCCCTGGCGAAGCTGCGGGGCGCGTGATGACGGCCGTCCTGGACGCCCCGGAGAAGGTCCTCGGGTCCGCGACCCCCCGACTGTTCACGCCGCCCCTCGTCGAGGGCCCGGCGGGACCGTGCGGGTGCGGGTGCGCGCTGACCCCGGAGACGTCGCTCGGGTTCCAGGCGGTGACGTTCGCGGAGGACGTCGTCGGGGTGGCCCTGCTCGGCTGGCAGCGGTGGTGGCTGATCCACGCGCTCGAGCTGCGGGCAGACGGCACGTTCCGGTTCCAGACGGTGCTGACCCTCGTCGCCCGCCAGAACGGGAAGACACACCTGCTGAAGATCCTCGCGCTCTACATGATGTACCTGGGCAAGGCGGACCTGGTGCTCGGTGCGGCGCAGAGCCTCGACACGGCGAAGGAGTCGTGGCAGGGGGCGGTGGACCTCGCCGAGGACGCCCCCGACCTGGCCGCCGAGATCGCCCCCAACGGGGTGCGGCGGGCCAACGGGGACATCTGCTTCACCCTCACCTCGGGTGCCCGCTACCGGATCTCCGCGGCGTCCCGCTCCGCCGGCCGTGGCCTGTCGGTGGACCTGCTGATCCTCGACGAGCTCCGCGAGCACCGCGACTGGCTGGCCTGGGGCGCGCTGTCCAAGACGACGACGGCCCGGCCGAACGCGCTGATCGTGGCGATCAGCAATGCGGGTGATGATCAGTCCGTTGTTCTGAACAGCCTCCGGTCCGGCGCGCTGGGGGAGCAGGACCAGCGCATGGGCCTGTTCGAATGGTCCGCCCCGGATGGCAGCGAGCTGGACGACGTCGCCGGGTGGGCGCAGGCGAACCCCGGGCTCGGGGTCACCGTCTCCGAGGAAAAGATCCGCAGCTACATGCTGACGGACCCGCCGGCCACGTTCAGGACCGAGAACCTCTGCCAGCGGGTCGACGCGCTCGACGCCGCGGTGGACCTTGCGTCGTGGCAGGCGTCCCGCGATCCGCAGGGGTCGCTGAAGGAGGTCCGGGCCCGGATCGCCGCGTGTGTCGACGTCGCCCCGGATGGTGCCCACGTGACCCTCTGCGGGGCCGCGGTGCTCGACGACCTCCGCCTCCGGGTCGAGGTCCTCGCCGCGTGGCCTTCCGCGTCTGCTGCCCGCCGTGAGCTGCCGGCGCTCCTCGGGAAGATCAAGCCTGCCGCTGTCGGATGGTTCCCGTCGGGTCCGGCCGCCGAGATCGGGGCGGAGATGCGCGCGATCGAGGCCCTGGAGCTGAAGGGCCAGGAGGTCACGGAGGCGTGCCAGGAGTTCGCCGGGCTGGTCGGCGGCCGCCAGATCCTGCACCCGGACGACGCGCTCCTCAACGCCCACATCTCCGGCACGTCGAAGCTCCGCAGCGGCGACGGCTGGAGGTTCGCCCGCAAGGGGGCGGGTCACGTGGATGCCGCGTACGCCGCGGCGGGTGCGGTCCGGATCGCCCGCACGCTGCCGCCCCCCGAACCGAAGCGCCACCGAGCGAGGGTGTTCTGACCATGCCTGCTGTCCTGCTGTCCGTCGTCCAGGCCCTCGCGGTGCTGGCCGTCCTGATCGGGGTCGGCCTCGCGCTGCCTCTGTGGGGCTCCCTGATCGTGGATGGGGTCCTCGTCCTGGCGCTGGCCGTGGCGGTCGAGCGCATCGTCGAGAGGCGTCCTAGCGCGCCCTCAGATCGCCGTGACGGCGTCGAGCAGCCGGGGGTGGAGTGATGGGGCTGGCCCGTCTGTTCAACCGAGACGTCCAGTACACCGCGACGGACACGAAGACCGGGGCGCGCCAGACGTTCACGATCGTTGACGACATCGCCCCGGACTGGAGCCGCGGGGAGTACCGGGGCGGGATGGGCCTGCCGGGTGCGTGGCGCTGTGCCCTGCTCATGTCCGACCTCCTCGGGTCGGTGCCGTGGCACGCCTACCGCGAGCGCGCCGGAGCACCGCCGGAGAGGATCGTCCCGACCCCGCCGATCCTCGACCAGCCGGCCCCGCCGGACCCGCGGGTCACGACCTTCTCCTCGATGGTGCTCGATCTGATCTGGCATGGAAATGCAATCGCCCTGATTGCTGGTCGGAACCGCGAGGGGTGGCCCGTCGCCTACCTCCCGGTGAAGGCCGAGGACGTGCAGGTGAAGCGGGTCGAGTCGTACGACGGCATCGCGCTCCCGCTCGGGACGATCGCCTACCGGGTTGGGAGCACTTGGTACCCGGCCGAGGAGGTCCTCCACGTCAAGGGCCCGTGCCGACCGGGTGCGCTCCGTGGCATGGGTGTCCTGGAGAACCATCTGAACGGCGTTCTGGGCCTGGCGGAGGAGCAGGGCCGGCAGGCTCGGGCGGTCGGGAACGCCGGCGTCCCCACCGGCACGCTGACGGTGGAGGACACCCCGGAGGACCCGCTGACCCCGGAGGAGGCCGCGGAGGTCAAGGCGGGGTGGATGCGGTCGCAGCGGGAGCGGTCCGTGGCGGTGCTCAACGCCCGGACGAAGTTCGACGCCCTCGCGTGGAACCCCACCGAGACGCAGCTCCTGGAGGCCCGGAAGTTCAGCCTCCACGAGACTGCCCTGATCTTCGGCCTCGATCCGTCGTGGCTCGGGGTGTCCGGATCCTCGATGACCTACCAGAACGTCGAGCTGAAGGGCCTGGAGCTGGTCAAGTACAGCCTGACCGGGCACCTCTCCCGGCTGGAGCAGACGCTGACGCTGCACCTGCCGCGCGGCACGTGGGCGAAGGCGAACCTCGACGCGATCCTCCGGGCGGACACGAAGACCCGGTACGAGGCCCACGAGATCGGTATCCGCGCCGGCTTCCTCACGGACGACGAGGCGCGTGCGCTCGAGGACCGGCCGCCCCTGACTCCGGCTCAGCGGGAGGCGCAGAAGCCGCCCGTTCCCCGTCCCGCTGAGCCGGGCCCTGAAGAAGACCAGACCGACCAGGAGACGACGTGACCGAGACCCGCAAGCCTGCCGCCCGCAAGCCGTCCCCGGCCCCGCGCACGGAGACCCCCGCCCCGGCCGCTGACCGTGCCGTGGAGGCCCCGAAGAAGGCCGCGTCGTGCAACCTCCCCGGCTGCGATGACGCCCCGGAGTGGCGCGGTCTGTGCTCCGCGCACCGCCAGACGCACCGCGGCCTGGCCGACGAGAAGGAGAAGCGATGACCGAGATCATCCGGGCGTTCACCCCGGAGCTGGAGATCCGGTCGGCGGCGAAGGGCGGCGACGGCCGGACGATCGAGGGGATCATCGTCCCCTACGGCCGGAAGCAGCGGATCGACTCGCAGCTGGTCGAGCAGTTCGCGCGGGGTGCGTTCAACCATCAGCTCAACGCTCCGCACCGGGTCCGGTTCGGGCGGGAGCACATCAGCCTGGGCGGGACGCTGATCGGCCGCGCGGTCGAGCTGCGGGACGACTCCGCGGGTGCGTGGGGCGCCTTCCGGGTGTCCCGTACGCCGGCGGGCGACGAGACGCTGGAGCTGGTGAAGGACGGCGTGCTCGACGAGCTGTCCGTCGGGTTCCGGGAGCGGCAGAACCGCCGCCTGTCCGACGGCACGATCGAGCGGGTGAAGGCGGACCTCGTCGAGACGTCCGTCGTGTTCGCGGGTGCCTACGGGCGTGGTGCCGTGATCTCCGCGGTCCGCGAGCTCGCCGGTGACCCGGCCGAGGTCGACGAGGGCCACGTCTGTACGTGCGGGGCGGCGACCAGGGCGGCACAGGCTGCCCAGATCCTCGCCGGTCTCCCCGTCCTGCCCCCGCCCGCCGCATGACTTGCCGGATCGGGGTCGCTGGTGTAGTGGCCCCGATCATGTACGATCATGGTTGAAGCTAGACCGAAGTAGCACGACCAGCGCGACGCCGACACCCCGGCTACCCGCTGGCCCCGGCACCCCGGCCTCTCCTCGATGCCGACACCCCGGTGGTCACGGCCCGGCACCCCGGCCCCTCGGACGCAGCCCCATCCGTCCGTTTGACCGGGAGTTCACCGTGAGCAATCCCTACCTGGCGCGCCGGCGTTCCGAGTACGACGCGCTCCGCCAGTCCATCGAGGGCATCCAGAACCGCGCCGCGCAGGAGAACCGCGACCTCACCCCCGAGGAGCTGACTTCGGTCCGCTCGCAGGGTGAGCAGGCGCAGACCCTGGCCGCCGAGATCACCGACCTGACCGAGATCCAGAACCGCCACGCCGCGGTCGCCTCCCTGGCCGCCGAGGTCGCGCAGGACGCCCCCGCGCAGGCTGAGGAGACCCGCACTGTCCGGGTCGGCACCACGACCACCCGCGACCGCGACCCCGGGCACTACCGGAAGGACGGCGGCCGGTCGTTCTTCGGTGACCTCTTCGCCGCCCGCAGCCTCCAGGACGAGACGGCGCAGCGTCGCCTGATCGAGCACAACCGCGCGCTGGACATGGCGGGTGAGGGCCCTGGCGTCATCCCGCCCGTGTGGATGGCCGAGGAGTTCCAGGAGCTGGCCCGCCAGCAGCGCAAGGTGGCGAACGCCGTCCGGAACATCGCGCTGTCGTCGGCCGCCCCGATCTCGATGCCGAAGCAGACCGCCGGCACCGATGACGTCGTCGCCGACCAGGCGAACGAGAACGACCCGACCAGCTTCACCGACGCCTGGGACTCGGGTGTCGACACGGTCGCCCCGCGTGCCACCGCCGGCGGTCAGAAGCTCAGCCGTCAGATGCTCGACTCGGGCAACCCCGCGGTCGACGCGATGATCTACGACGACCTCGTGGCGTCGTACAACCTGAAGGTCGAGGCGAAGGTCGTCGCCGCCATGGTGGCCTCCGCCGGCACCGCGGTGAAGACGTACGCCACGAACGCCGCGTGGACCACGAGCCTGTCCCCGTCGGACACGAACTACGTCGGTGACGCCCTGGTGGACGCCGCCCTCGCGGTGCGCACCTCGCGGAAGCTGCCCGCGAACATCCTCGTGTCCGCGGTGGCCCGGTACGGCTCCCTGCTGAAGATCAAGGACAGCACGGGCCGGCCGCTGATCCCGGCCGCCTCCGGTGGCCCGGTGAACATCATCGGCCGCGGTGACGTCGCCACGGACGGCTACCTCGACACGGCCGCCCTGTCGATCCTCGCGACCGACGGTGTCCCGGCCACGTTCCCGGAGTCGGTCCTCGTCGCCCGGGCCCAGGACGTGATCCTGTTCGAGTCGCCCACCCTGCGGTTCAAGTACGAGGAGCCGGACGGCCCCGAGACGATCCGCCTGGGCATCTGGGCCTACACCGCCACCTACGTGAAGTACGCGGGCGCGTCGGTGAAGCGCATCGCGATCACGGCCGCCAGCTGAGCGGGGGCGGTAGCGATGGCATGGGCACCTGACTACGTCACGGAGGACGAGCTCGCCGCGTTCGTGGAGGTCGAGGACGTCCGGGATGACGTGCCGATGGGCCTTGCCATCGCTGCCGCCTCCAGGGCGATCGACCGGACCACCCGCCGGCAGTTCGGCCGCGTGGACGCCCCGGAGGCGCGGTTCTACACCGCCCGCTGGGACGACCTGCGGGCCCGGTGGGTGGTCCCGATCGACGACCTCATGGACGACGCGGGGCTCGAGATCGCTTTCGACGAGGACGAGGACGAGACGTACGGGGCTCCGATCACGGTGCACGCCCTCCGGCCGGTGAACGCCGCGCAGAAGGGCCGCCCGTGGGAGGACCTCGTCGTCCCGCCCCGGTCGGCGGTACAGCCGACCACCCTCGACGCCGGCGTGAAGGTCACGGCCCGCTGGGGCTGGACCGAGGTCCCGACGGCGGTGAAGGAGGCGTGCCTCCTCCAGGCGTCCCGGGTGCTGAAGCGCCGCCACGCCCCGTTCGGGGTCGCCGGGTCACCGGAGGCTGGGTCGGAGGTCCGGCTCCTCGCGAAGGTCGACCCGGACGTGGAGGTCGCCCTCGCGGGCTACAAGCGCGGCGCAGGCCGTGGCGGGGCGGTGTTCGCATGAACCTGGCCGCCGTCATGGACGACCTCGGAGAGGCCCTGAAGACGATCGAGGGGCTCCGCGTCTTCCCGTACTGGGCGGAGTCGGTGCAGGTGCCGGCCGCCGTCATCGGGTGGCCCGACCCTCTGACGTACGACGTCGCGTTCGCGCGGGGTGCCGATCAGGTCGAGCTGCCCGTGATCTGCCTCGTCGGGAAGGTCGACGCCCGCACCGCCCGGGACCGGGCCGCCGCCTACGCGAACGGCTCCGGCCCGTCGTCGGTGAAGGCCGCGATCGAGGCCCACACCCCCACCGCCTACAGCACCGTGCGCGTCGCGCGGTGCGAGTTCGGCACCTACATCGTCGCGTCGGTCGAGTACCTCGCGGCGACGTTCTTCCTCGACATCATCGGAACAGGAGCCTGACATGGCTTTCGTCCACGGCAAGGGCACGGCCGTCACGATCGGCGGCGACGACCTCTCCGCCTTCGCGAACAACGTCGCGTTCAACCGCTCCGCGGACTCGCACGACGTCACCACCTTCGGCAAGAACAGCAAGGTGTACGTGGGCGGGCTGAAGGACGGCACCGCCACCGTCTCCGGGATTTACGACGACGCCGCCCTCACCGGCCCGGGTGCCGTCTTCCGGCCGCTGATCGGTTCGACGGTGGAGCTGGTCTACATGCCCTCCGGTGACGGCACGGGCAAGACCACCCACACCGTGGACGTCGTCGTGACCGCCTACGAGGAGACCGCGCCCGTGGCCGACATGGTCACTTGGTCGGCGACCCTCCAGATGTCCGACGACATCACCGACGGCGTCGCGTCCTGACGCTACTGATCTCAGGCAACTACTGAACACGGAGGAGCACCGTGAGCAACGTCAGCAAGGAAACCCTGTTCAAGGCTCGACTGACCGAGGAGGACGTCGAGATCCCCGGCGTCGGGACCGTGCGCATCCGTGCCCTGTCCCGCGCCGAGGTCCTCGCGTTCCGCTCCCGGAAGGTCGAGGACGTGGCCGACATGGAGCGCGCGCTCCTGTCCAAGGGCCTCGTCGAGCCGGCGCTGACGGAGGACGAGGTCCGGCAGTGGCAGGAGGCGTCCGCCGCCGGGGAGCTGGAGCCCGTCACCCGCGCGATCTCCCGGCTCTCCGGCATGGACGAGACCGCCGCGAAGGAGGCGGTGAAGAGGTTTCGAGGCTGAGCCCGACCGGGAGATGGCGTTCTACATCGCCGACCGCCTGGGCATGACGGTGGCCCGCCTGGAGGCCGAGATGTCCAACGCCGAGTTCGTCGAGTGGCAGGTGTTCCACGCGCGGAAGGCGCAGCGCCGCGAGCTCGCCGAGAAGATGCAGAAGCACGGGAGGTAGGCAGGTGCCGTCCGCACCGAACCCGATCCGCGTCGAGGGGCTCCGGGAGTTCAACCGGAACCTCCGGCGGATGGACAAGGACCTCCCGAAGGGGCTCCGCCTCGCCGGGAACGAGGCCGCGAAGATCGTGGTCGACGAGGCGAAGCCCCGGGTCCCGATCGGCCCCGGCCGGGGTGGCCACGCGGCCTCGTCGATCAAGGCCGCCTCGACCCGCACCGCAGCCCGCGTGAGCGCCGGCGGGAAGCGGTTCCCGTACTACCCCTGGCTCGACTTCGGCGGGCGTGTGGGGCCGAACAAGAGCGTCCGCCGCCCGTTCCTGAAGAAGGGCCGGTACATCTGGGCCGCCTTCGATGACCGCCGGGACGACGTCGAGCAGGTGCTGAACACGGAGCTGGTCAACGTCGCGCGGTCCGCCGGGATCGGGGTCGACTGATGGCAGGCAACGGCCCCACGATCCGGCTGACGTTCGCCGGTGACTCCACGGACCTCGAGCGCGCCATGTCCCGGGTCGGTGACTCCGCCGGGCAGATGGAGAAGCAGTTCAGCGTGAAGTCCGCGGGCCTGGCCGTGGCGGGTGCCGCTGCCGGTGCGGGCCTGTCCGCCGCGTTCGCGGAGAGCCTGGAGTTCGACTCCGCGGCCGCGAAGCTCGAAGCGCAGATGGGCGCGGGGTCGCAGGCGGCGAAGGACGCCGGTGAGATCGCCGGCAACCTCTACTCCTCCGCCTACGGCGACAGCCTCGATCAGGTCGGCGAGGCCGTCCGGATGGTGATGCAGTCGGGCGCTGTCATGGAGGACGCGACCAACGAGCAGATCCAGGGCATCACCGCGAACGTCCTATCCCTGTCGGAGGCGTTCGGTCAGGACCTCGCAGGCACCACGAACGCGGTCGCGCAGATGATGCGGACCGGGCTGGCCCCGGACGCACAGACCGCGCTGGACATCCTCACGGCCGGGTTCCAGAACGGCGCGGACAAGGCCGGGGACCTCCTCGACACCTTCAATGAGTACGGGACGCAGTTCCGGAAGGTGGGCCTCGACGGCGCGGCCGCGATGGGCCTGATCTCGCAGGGCCTCCAGGCGGGTGCCCGTGACGCGGACATCGTCGCGGACGCGATCAAGGAGTTCAGCATCCGGGCCGTGGACGGCTCGAAGACGACGATCGACGGCTTCACCGCTCTGGGCCTGTCCGCCGAGGACATGGCCGCGAAGATCGCCGCCGGTGGACCGACCGCGTCCGCCGCGCTCGACACCGTCCTCGACCGGCTCCGCGGGGTGCAGGACCCGACCGAACAGGCCCGGATCGCTGTCGAGCTGTTCGGCACGCAGGCGGAGGACCTCGGTGCCGCGCTCTACGCCCTCGACCCCTCGGAGGCGACCGCCCGGCTCGGGGAGTTCGGCGGGGCGGCGCAGGGCGTGAACGACACCCTCCAGGACACCGCCGCGAACAAGATCGAGGAAGCCAAGCGCGGTTTCCAGGACCTGATGTTCAGCGTCGTCGGGGTGCAGGGCCCGGTGGGCGACGTCGCCGCGAAGGTTGTCGGCCTCGGTGGTGATGCCGTCACCATGGCGGGGTCCCTGGGCATGGCCGCGGTCGCCTTCCGCGGACTCGGGATCGCCTCCGGCATCGCCACCGCGGCGCAGTGGCTGTGGAACGCCGCCCTGTCGGCGAACCCGATCGGCCTGGTCGTCCTCGCGATCGCTGGCCTCGTCGCCGGGCTGATCTGGGCCTACAACAACGTGGGCTGGTTCCGAGACGGCGTCAACGCCGCGTTCGGGGCCGTCCGCAACTTCATCGGCGGTGCGGTCGACTGGATCTCCGGCAAGTGGTCCGGGCTGATGGGCTGGTTCCGTGGCTTGCCGGGGCAGATCGGCGGGATCTTCAGCTCCGTCGGCGGGGCGATCTCCGGAGCCTTCCGGTCCGCGTTCAACTTCGTGGCCGACCTCTGGAACTACACGATCGGCCGGCTGTCGTTCAACATCCCGGACTGGATCCCGGGCATCGGCGGCCGGGGCTTCTCCATGCCGAAGCTCCCGAAGTTCCACACCGGCGGCGTCGTGCCCGGCGCGCAGGGCCAGGAGATGCTGGCCGTCCTCCAGGCCGGTGAGCGGGTCATCCCGACCGACCGCTCCGGCAACGGGGGCGGGACGACGATGACGTTCCGCGGGAACACCTCGGACGCCCTCGCGACGGTCATCCAGCACATGATCCGCACGGGGCAGATCGAGGTGGCCGCCCGATGAGCTTCCCTAGCCTGGTCCCCGGGCAGTCGGCGGACGGCTTCTCCCCGGGCGGCACCGGAGCCATCTCGGCCACGCTGCCAGCTGCGGCCACCGCAGGGAACCTGATCGTCTTCGCCATCGGCGGCGACAAGAACATCGGCACCCTGGCCCTCCCCGGGTTCACCCCGACGGTCGACCTGCGCTCTACCTCTACCTCGCTGGTCATCGCCTGGAAGGTCGCCACTGGGGGCGAGACCACGATCTCGGGCACCGTCGGCGCGAACGGCGCGGGCCTGAACACCTGGGTCGGCGAGTACGCGCAGACCGGCTCCGGCGCGTGGCAGGTGCAGGCGTCGGCGACACACAACACCGACGAGACCAACGTGGCTGCCTGGTCGTCGGGTACCGCCGGCGCGGCCGCCCAGGACGGCCTGGCGATCGCCGCGTTCTCCGTCGACTCGGTGACCTCGGACTCGGTCGACACCTTCTCCAACAGCTACACCACCCGCCGAACTCAGGGCGGCGGCGGTAGCGAGGCCGGGCTGTGGGTCGGCGAGAAGCAGGTACCGCAGGGCGCGACCACCGAGACCACACTGACCCGCTCCGCCCCGGTCACCGCTGACCAGATGTCCGGGGCGGTGGTCGTGTTCGGCCGGGCCGTCGTCGTCGCCCCGGTGGGCACGCCGCTGATCCCGGAGCTCCCCGGCGCTGCGGTCCTGGTCGAGGCCGCTTGGGGTGCGGACCTCACCGACCTCACCGGGGCATCCTGGACGTGGAGCGACATCACCGAGGACGTCCGCCAGGAGCAGGGCATCTCTGGGTCCCTCGGGCGGAACGACGAGATGTCCAACGCGAACCCCGCGAAGCTGTCCCTGAAGCTCGACAACGCCACGGGGCGGTACAGCCTGGGCGGTCAGTCGCCGCTGTGGCCGAACGTCCGCCGGAACACCCCGGTGCGGGTCCTGGTGAACCCCGCCGACGGTGGGGGCTCGAGGACCGTGTTCCAGGGGTACGCCGTCGGGTTCACCCCGGGCTGGGACGACGACACCGGGAAGGTGCCCGTCGTCGAGCTCGAGGCCGCCGGCGTCCTCCGCCGCCTGGTGCAGGGGAAGGACCCGCTCCGGTCCGCGCTCTACCGATTCCACACGATGTCTCAGACCGTCACCGCGCGGCCGGCCGAGTACTGGCCGCTGGAGGAGGACAAGGCTGCGACCCTGGGCGTCTCAGCGTCCGGCGGCGGCCCCGCCGTCTTCTCCCCGCAGGAGTACAGCGGCGCGTACTACGGGAAGGTCAAGTGGGGCGGGGACACCGACAACCCGGCCACCGAGCGCGCACCCGAGATGTCCGCCGGCGGTCAGCTCACGCTCCCGGTGCGGTCGTCCCTGTTCAGCAACTACTGGGCTATGACGTGGTCGATGCGGTACTCGCTCACGTCCGGGGCGTTCCTGCGCATCCGCACCGACGACGAGCGGGACAACTTCTTCCACTACCTGATCTTCTACACCTCGGGTGCTGTCGAGTGGTTCGGCGTCCACAAGACGGGGCAGTTCACCGCGGCCTACGCCGTCGCCCCTCCGCCCTACACCCTCGATGACATCTGGCACGACTACCGGATCTCGGTGGACCAGAGCGGCGGGACCGTCTTCTGGTACCTCTACCGGGACGGCGCGATCATCGCGTCCTACAGCGCGACCCCCGGGTTCCGCGGCCTCCCCCGGTCCGTGGAGATCATCTCTTCCCCGAACCCGGGCGGCACCGAGGACCCGGTGGCCGCCGGCCACGTCGCGCTCTGGACGTCGAACGTCTCGCAGCCCGCGGTCACGTCCGCTCACCAGGCGCACCGCGGCGAGCTCGCAGGTGCCCGCCTCTCCCGGCTGTGCACGGAGCAGGACATCCCCATCACCATCACGGGGACGACGGTCAACGCGATGGGCCCGCAGCGGCCGCTGGGGCTGGTGCCCCTACTCCGGGAGTGCCAGGACGCGGACCTCGGGGTCCTCTATGACGGCGTCGGTCCGGGCCTGGCGTACCTCGCTCGGGACCAGCGGGAGAACGCGACGGTCGACGTCACGCTCGACGCCTCGCAGCTGGTCGCCCCATTCGAGCCCGTGGACGACGACCAGCGCACCGTGAACCGCTCGACGGCGACCGCGCGGTCCGGGGCGAAGTACACGGCGGAGGACGCGGACGGCCCGCTCGGTACGGCCGCGGTCGGGGTCTACGACTCCTCGGTCGAGGTGAACCTCGACGCGGACGGCGACGTGCCGCCGTTCGCTGACTGGCAGGTCCACCAAGGCACGCAGGAGGGGTACCGCTACCCCTCGGTGTCCGTGGATCTCCGCGCACAGCCCGTTCTAGCGCCCGCTGTGCTGTCCCTGGAGCCTTCCACCCGGCTCCGGGTGGAGAACGTCGGCTCCGTCATCTCCGCCATGCCTGAGGGCGACGTGGACCTCCTCGTCGAGGGTCTGACGTGGGACCTCTCCCCGTTCGGTTGGAAGGTCAAGGCGAAGTGCTCCCCGTACTCGGTGTGGCGGGTCGGGACGATCGCCTCCCCCACCGGGGACACCTCGGACGGGCTGGAGCGACCGGACACCGACGGCTCGACGGTCGCCTCGTCCGCGGCCGCGGGTGCCACGACGCTGTCCGTGTCGACGCCGTCCGGGCCGCGGTGGACCACCGCCGCCGATGACTTCCCGCTCTACCTCTCCGTGGGCGGGCTGAAGGTGCGCGCTACCGCGTGCTCCGGGACCGGGACGACGCAGTCGTTCACGGTCGACCCCCTGCCCGTCGCTCGAGCCTCCGGTTCCTCGGTGGCCGTCTGGAACCCGCCCGTCCTGGGCCTGTGAGGAGACCATGAGTTTCACCGCCGGTCAGAAGCTCCGGGCGTCGCAGATGCCCGGCTACACCTGCACCTCGACGACCCGCCCCACCGGACACACGGGCCAGACCATCTACGAGACCGACACCGGCATGGTCGCGCTCTACACCGGGACGGGCTGGAACTACCTCGTGCCCACGGGCGAGATCGGATCCGACGCCGCGTTCAACGGCTCCGCCGCGCAGACGATCGCCAACACGACGGACACCATCTTCGCGGCTGGCACGACGGTCATCTCCTCGCCGCTGGTCACCCGCACCACGTCCGGTGTCGGACACCGCTTCACCCTGAACCGCACCGGCCGGTGGGCGTTCATGTTCAACCCCCGCTGGGGCGCACCCGGCGGCGCGATCGGGGGCGAGCGGTACGCCGCGATCCGCAAAGGCACGGCCGTCATCGCCTCCAACGGCTTCATCTCGCAGGCGCAGAACAGCCCCACCACCATGAACGTGAACTGCATCCAGCGGTGCACCTCGGGCGAGTGGATCGAGTTCTGGGTCTACCAGAACAGCGGCGGGTCGAGGGACCTGGAGAACAACAGCGGCGCGTCCTGGGGCCGTTGTCAGCTGACGTGGCTCGGACCCTGACCCCACCGACTCCGGCCGGGTGCCGATGCTCCCGGTACCCGGCCGGGCCCACACACTGGAGGTAGCGGCGATGGCCGTGGACATGACGATCAGGGCGGGCGACTCGCACCTCTCCCCCACGTGGGCCGTGGTGATCGCCGGCCAGGCTGTGGACCTGGAGGAGGAGTGGACGGTCCGGGCGCAGGCGCGCGACTCGGACGGGGACCTCGTGATCGACTGGCAGACCCAGGGGCGGGTACTCCTCGGGTCGGCGGACGTCACGGTGGGGTCCGGCACGGTGACGACCTCGACGGTGCGGCTGTACCTGCCGCCGGCGGTGACGGAGGACCTCGAGGCCCGGGACCGCCTGCTGTACGACGTCGAGATCAGCCACCCGACGTTCGGCCCGCTCGATGACCTCTACCGGGTCACGCTGCGCTCGGGTACGGCGCGGATCGTCCGGGACGTGACCCGATGACCGCCCCCGACGTGACCGTGATCCGGGTCGGCGGCGAGGGCCCGCAGGTCGTCCGGATTGGCGACGAGGCAGCGCCGGAGCCGATCTACGTGCCCGGATCGGGCGTCTCAGCTGGTCCCGCCGGGCCGCAGGGTGAGCCCGGCCCGAAGGGTGACAAGGGGGACACCGGACCGCAGGGCCCGAAGGGCGACACCGGCGCTACTGGGGCTCAGGGCCCGAAGGGCGATCAGGGGGATCAGGGACCTCAGGGTCTTCAGGGGATTCAGGGCGTCGCGGGCGAGCAGGGCCCGCAGGGTCTCCAGGGCCCGAAGGGCGACACTGGGCCGGCCGGACCGAAGGGCGACACCGGCGAGCAGGGCCCGCAGGGGCTTCAGGGGCCCGCCGGAGAGACCGGCCCGGCTGGACCCAAGGGCGACACCGGCGATACCGGACCGGCGGGACAGGACGGCTCAGACGGCGCTCAGGGCCCCGCAGGCGAGCCGGGAGAGCAGGGCCCGGCGGGACCCAAGGGCGATAAGGGCGACCCTGGTGATCCGGGGCCCGCCGGTCCCGCCGGCGCGGACGGAGCGACCGGAGCGACCGGGCCGAAGGGCGACCCGGGCGACACGGGACCTGCCGGACCGAAGGGTGACACCGGCGACACCGGACCGGCGGGACCGAAGGGCGATCAGGGCGACCCCGGTCCCGCGGGCGAGCAGGGCCCGCAGGGTCTCCCCGGCGCGGATGGTGCTCAGGGGCCTGCAGGGCCCGACGGTGCTCAGGGCCCGAAGGGCGACAAGGGTGACCCCGGTGAGCAGGGCCCGCAGGGTCTCCAGGGCCCGAAGGGTGACACCGGCGACACCGGACCCGCTGGCGCGGATGGTGCTCAGGGCCCGAAGGGTGACCCCGGTGATCAGGGGCCGCAGGGTCTCCAGGGTGTCCAGGGCATCCAAGGTGAGCAGGGGCCTGTCGGTCCGACAGGGCCGAGGGGCGATACCGGGGACACGGGCCCGCAGGGTCTGAAGGGCGATAAGGGCGACACGGGCGACCAGGGGCCGCAGGGCCCGAAGGGCGACACCGGGGCCACCGGGCCTGCTGGACCCGAGGGGCCTTCCGGCGGGTCGACGTATGCCGGCACCACGACGGGGAAGCTGGAGGTCGTCGAGCATTTCGTCCAGTCCGCCAACATCGCGTCCCGGTTCAACTCCATCTCCTCCGGCACCGGGGCCGGTACAGGCACCTTCCCCGCGGCCTCGACGTACGGCGGGCGCTCGGTGGTGTCCCGGACGACCGGCACCACCGCGACCGGCATCAGCGGGTTCGGCGCGATGACGAACAGCATCTACCCCGGGCCGCCCGGTCCCGGCTACACCGTGTCGGGCAAGTGCTCGATCATGTTCCCGGTCATCACCGACGCTACGCAGACGTACCGCTTCGAGTTCGGCCTCACGAACATCACCGCGGCCACCGACACCTCGTCCGCCGGTGCGTGGGTGGAGTTCGGCGGGACCTCGGGTGCCCTCTCCATCAAGAACGGCGCGGGCACCTCGGGCACCATCACGAACCCCGTCACCATCGCCGCGAACACCTGGTACGAGATCGAGTTCGTTTGTGCGCCGACCGGCACGGTCACCTTCTGGGTGAACGGCACACAGCTGGGGTCGGTCGCCCTCACCACGGGGTCGGTGAACATGAACCTCCGGGTCCTCAAGTCCGTCGGCACGACCGGGAGCGTCTTCCTGCTCGACTACATGGCGCTCCGGATCGCCTGACCCCGTCAACCCTCGACCGCACCTCCGCCCTGAAGGAAGGGCCTCACGATGACGGCACGATCAGCAAGGGGACGAGCCGGTGGAAACCCTGCCCACGATCCTGGGCGCGCTGCCGGATCTCGGCATCGCCTCCGGCGTCGTGATCGTCGTGATCGTGGCGTGGAAGATCCTCGGGGCGGAGCGGGAGAACGCCCGGAAGGAACGGGACTACTTCACCTCCGAACGGGAGAAGTACCGGGCGGAGGCGTCCGCGGACAAGCAGGAGCTGAAGGACGAGCTCGCGGCGAAGAAGCAGGAGATCCGGGAGCTGGAGGCGCGGCTCCGGACCGCCCTGTTCGGCGAGGGTGGAGGGCAGCCGGCGGGGCCGCCGCCGCCGTACTCGCCGCCGTCGCCTACATGGGGTTCGCGCTGAACCGATCCGCCGACCGGGTCGAGAAGGAGCAGACCGTCCAGGAGCAGGCGCAGACGATCCGCGAGGTCGGCGACCCCCTGTTGCGTCTGTGCGAGACCGATCCGTCCGTCCGCGCCCGTGTGGGCTCGGCGTGCGACACCGCGGCACAGGCTGTTTCAGCGGCCGCTGAGCCTGTCCGTGACGGCACGGACGGGAAGGCCGGGGTGGACGGGAGGGGCATCGTCGGGACCGAGGTCCGCGATGACGGCCACCTGGTGCTCACCTACTCCGATGGCGCGGTCGAGGACGTCGGCCTGGTCGTCGGCACGGACGGGACCGCAGGGGCATCCGGCACTGGGATTGTCTCGGCGGCGACGGTCGACGGGCACCTCGTCCTCACGTTCACCGACGGCTCGACTGTCGACGTCGGGCAGATCGTCGGGGCGACCGGGGCGGCCGGGCGCGGGGTCACCTCGACCGCCGCGGTGGGCGGACGGCTGATCGTGACCTACTCGGACGGGGCGGTGGAGGACGCCGGCCCGCTGCCGACCTCTCCTCCGGCCCCGCCCGCGGCGCAGCTGGTCATCAACCGCACCGACGGCACGACCGTGACGTGCGACCGGACCGGCGGAGACGACACCGCCCCCGTCTACACCTGCACGGCGTAGCGGGGGCGGAGAGGCTGGAGCACCGGGCGTACTTCCGGGCGGGGGGAGCGCGGGGGCGTACCGCCCGGTGCCGGACCCGATTCTACCTGGCTGGGGCCTGTTTAGGGGCGGATCACGTCCGCCCTCGGGGCTCCGGGGCAGAGGTTCGTGGAGGCGGATCGGACGACCTGCTCGACGCCGTCACGCGGGTAGAGGTCCCCGGCGAGTCCCTCGCGGACCCCGTACTCGATCAGGTCGGGCACGAGCCACCCGGCGTGCAGGGCCGCGCAACTCCAGTGCCCGGCGTAGAGGACCCGCCCGGCGTAGCCGTCCTGGTAGTGGAACGTGACGTCCTGGAGGAACCTCTCGTCCGCGCTCGTGGCCGCCGTGATGGCCACCCCGGCCGTGGCACCGATCCCGAGGAAGGCCCCGGCCGCGAGGATGAACGCCGCGACTCGAACCCCTCGGTTCTTCCTGGTGGAGGTAGAGGGAATCGAACCCTCGTCCCCCGACGTTCCGCGTGCGGCTGTCGTCGAGGTCGACACCTGACGTACCCCCTTTGTGCTGGTCACAACGATATCAGTAGAAGCCTGAAGGGCCGGAGATCAGTAGTTGCCTGATCTCCGGCCGATCAGTAGGTCAGCCGACCCGCTGGGCGCGCGGGGCGGTGGAGTACCGGACGGCGAAGGCCCGGTCCTCGTGGATCGGTTCGTCCGCGATCACGCAGAGCAGGATGTCCCCGTCCGTCATGTCGAGCTCGACGACGTTCCCGGCCAGCATCGGCTGCTCCAGGGTGGCGAGGGCCCGCCGCAGGGCGTCGCGGACCTCGGGGGTGTTCCAGAGGATCATCGGTTCTTCCTTCCGTGCTGGTGCCGGAACCCACCGGGGCCCGGGGTGTCGATGGACGACGTGCGGGACGTGAAGTTGTGGCTGAATGGGCCGATCTTGATCCCCCACGACCACCGACCGGACTGGGTCACCGTGGCGTAGAGCGGGCCGAAGGTGAACCGCTTCCTCGCGTAGAACTTCACGCCGCCATCCTCTCCGCGCCGCGGGCGTTCTTGTGGGGGGTCTGAGACATCAGGGAGGCGAGACGGGCACGGGGTCCGGCGTCGCCGGTGATGTGGTCGTTCCACTCCGTGGCCACCTGGCACGCCTCCCCGAACTGCCGGCGGAGGACGAGCTCGAACACCTTCACGCGGATTGGGCTCGGGGTGGCGGGGTGCATCGGGGGCACCGCCAGGAGGGTGTGCTGGTCGACTCGGATAGCGATCCGGTCGGCGCTGATGATGCGGGCCATGACTTCCACTTCCTGTCTGTGGGTTGGTCACCCGCCGGGCCGGGGGTCGAGCCGCGGCCCGGCGGGGCGATCAGGTTGTTACTGAGTTCAGGCTTCTACTGAGATTCAGACGATGCGAGGGTTCGACCGGCGGGCCGCCTGACGCTCCTCGCGGGCCTGGAGGATCTCGTCGAGCCGCGCCTGGTGCTCGGCGAGCTGGGCCTCCCGGCGGGCGGCGTACTCCGCGATCTCAGCCTCCCGGCGCTCCCCCTCGACGAAGTCGCAGTAGCGCCACCGGAAGGTCATCACGGCCAGGCCGCCGAACAGGCCCGCGAAGAACAGCGCCTGCCCCTGCTCCTGCTGGATGTAGAACGCGCCGGCGAGGTAGAGCGCGGTGACGAAGACGAGGAACCAGGGAGTGAAGGCGCGGACGGCGTAGCGGAGGGCGTTGCGGTTCATGGTGTGCTCCTGTCGCACGTTGTCTCGGCGGGTCGAGCGCCGGAGGGGAGTCATCGGGTGTGGATGTCGGACTGGGGACCGCGCTCAGCCTCGAGGCCGAGGGCGATCAGGTGCTCCGCGGCGGAGCTGATCGAGCGGTGGGTCCGCTCCCGGTAGGCGTCGAGCTCCGCGTAGAGGTCGGGACGGAGCCGGGTCTTCACCAGCTTCCGGTTTGCGTCGCTGTTGGTCGGGGCCATGAACAGAAGGTACCACAGTGGGCCCACTCCGGTACAACTTTGGGCCCTACGTATTGGATCACAGTTTGGTCACGGGCCTGTTCATGCGGATACTGACCCGCCTGAGGTACTGAGCCGCTGGGGAGCGCGATCATGATCCTGTCTGTCTGCAACACGAAGGGCGGCAGCTCGAAGACGACCACTGCCGCCTACCTCGCCCACGCCCTCGTCGAGCAGGACGTGAAGGTCCTCGTGATCGACGCGGACCCGCAGGGGAGCATCACCCGCTGGGCCGAGATGGCGGACTGGACGATCCCTGTCCGGGGCATGGCGTCCACCCGCCTCCACGTGCAGGACGTCGGGGTCGAGCTGGAGGCCCGCGGGCACGACGCCGTCATCATCGACACCCCGGGCACCGACGAGCGCCGCGCGATCGTGGAGTCCGCCGTCCGGGCCTCGACCCACGTCCTGGTGCCCGTCGCCCCGACGAGCATCGAGATCGAGCGCATGGCGTCGGTGAAGGAGCTGATCGACGACGTCGCGCACATGGGCAGGCACACGGCCCCGCCGGCATCCCTCGCCCTACTGACCCGCACCATCCCGAACGCCGTCGCGACCACCGAGTACCGCGAGCTGCTGACGGAGGAGGGGTGGCACGTCCTCCGCTCGACGGTCGCCCGCCGCGAGGTGTACGCGCAGGCGTTTGGCGGTCCGATCGAGCGCGCCACGGCCACGGCCTACGGGGACGCACTGGAGGAGCTGCTCGGGGTGAAGACGCCGTGAGCGTCTACCCCGTGCCTGAGGAGGGCCTCGACTCCCGCTTCACCGCCGGGCTCCTCGGCGACGTCGCCCGCGTGCTGGAGTCCCACGGCTACCCGAAGGTGACCGACGGTTCCGACTGGGTTCGACTTCAGCAGGCCCTGTACCGCTTCCTCTACCAGGAGGAGTCATGAGCAACGCGCGTGACCGGGTCCGATCACTCCGGGCCCGCGACGTGAAGCCGGGAGAGGACGACTCAGGGCCCGCTGAGACGCCCGATCCCAAGATCCGCGAGCGGTCCGACCCGAACCGGCGGGTCCGGCAGACAGTCGACCTCAGCGAGCAGAGGCACAAAGAGCTGGCCGCGTGGCGCATGGAGACCGCCCTCGCGCTCGGGGTCACGCGGGTGACGACGCAGGACGTCCTGGCCGCCGCGGTGAACGCGATCCTCCGGGACCCGACCGTCGCCCGGCACGTCCGGGCGCAGATCGAGACGGAGAAGGAGCAGGAGGAGCTGGAGCGCCGGCGGGCGAAGAGCCGCTAATCGTCGGCCCGGGCTGGCACGTCCCACAGCTCGAGCAGCCGCGCGAGGTGCTCACCCTCGATAGGCGGGGCGGCGGCGACCGCGACCCGGATGTGAGCGAGGGCCTCGGGGCTCAGCCGGGCAACCGCCTCGCCATACAGAGTCATCCCTGCTCCTCCTCGTCGGCCAGGTCGTCGGCGATGATCGCCCCGAGGGCCGCCACCGTCGGATTGTTCCGCTCCCGGTTGTCCCGGTCGTACCGCGCGGTCGTCTCCGTCGAGGTGTGCCCCATCTGCACCTGCACGTCCCGGATCGGCACGCCGGCGTCGAGCGCGAGGGTGGTCGCAGTGTGCCGGAGGCTGTGCGGGGAGACGTTCCGGTCGGTGATCCCGGCGCGGAGCGCGGCGTACTGGAGTGACCGCGCGGCCGCGGTGCGGTTCCACCGTCGCCCCGCCCTGTCGACGAAGATCGGGCCCCGGCGGTCCCGGACGTACCGGCGGACGGCTCGGGCCGCCTCGACGGGCACCTGCACGGGCACCCGGTCCTCACTGCCCTTCCGGACGACGTAGAGGTACCACTCCGCACCCTCGCGCTTCAGGTGGTGCACGTCTGCCCCGAGGGCCTCACTGATCCGGACCCCGGACCCGGCGAGGAGCTGGACGAGGGCGTACAGCCGCGGGTTCGGGCGGGCGATGTCCCGGAGGCGGGTCAGCTCCTCCGCCGACAGCTTTCGCGTCACGGACCGCTTCCCGACCTCCGGCCGTGGGGTGCGCTCCGCCGGGTTCTGCGGGATCACCTCGCGCGCCTGCTGCTGGAGGAAGCGGTAGAAGCTCGACACGGCGTTGATCCGGCCGGCTCGGGTGGACGCCTTCAGCTCACCGAGGTGCCCGTCCTTCAGGTCCGCGGCGTACTCGCCCATCTGCCACGGCATGAGGGTGGCGACGTCGTACCCCTTCCTGTCGACCCACTCGAAGAACACGGAGAGGTCCCGGCGGTAGCGGGCGGGGGTGTGGCGCGACCGCGCGCCCTTCTCGCGGAGGAACTTCTCCAGGGCGTCGTTCCGGGCGGCGACGTTCGGGGGGAGCGCGACCCCGGAGGCGGTGTTCCGGACGACGAGCTCGCCGGAACCCTCCCCGCGAAGGTCCTCGGAAGTCTGTTGCATACGTCTGAGTATGTCACATCGTGGTACGGTGTCAGGTATCTACTGAGACTCAGTAGAAGCCGGACCTCAGTACGCTACTGAGACCGGAAGCAAGACGGGCAGGGGTCGGCCTCGACCGCCGAACTCCCTGCCCTAACCGAACCGCCTCGACAGGAGAGGGGGTGCGGCTATGTCGCATCTTCCCATTCGCCATCACACCCACACCGGGGGTGCGTGATGGCGCGGCTGTTTCTCGTCCTCGTCGCCGCCGTGGTCGTGATCGTCGTGTGGCTGACCGGACCGAGCACCCCCGAGGTGCTCCCGCCCACCCCGGCGTCGCTCTGCTCGAGCACCGACCGGGAGACCGCCTCCGTCATCCGCACCTTTGAGGGCGGGGACGTGGAGGTCACGCCGTGCACGGACTGAAGGCACGATGGGGCCGCACCTGGCCCGTGCTCCTCGCGGTCGGCACCGTGTCCGCCGTCGGGGGACCGGCCGCGGTCGCGTCCTACCGCCACGCCCGCGAGGTCATCGCCGACCACGGCGACCCGGTCATGGCTCCGTGGCTCGCACTGACCACGGACGGGATGCTCCTCGCCGCCCTCGTCGTGATCTGGGTCCGCCGGCACCGAGGGGAGGCCGCGGGGGCCGGTCCGCTCGCAGCGTTCTGGGCCGGCATGACCGCCACCCTTGCCGCGAACCTCGCGGCCGCGGAGTGGTCCGTCATCGGCGTGATCGTCGCGCTGTGGCCTCCGGTATGTCTCGCGATCACGCTGGAGCTGGTCGCCCTCGTCGCCCACCGGACCGCCCGGACCGCCGAGGCGGACCACCCGGACCGGACCGCCGTCGAGGAGACCGGACCGCTGGAGCTGGAGGCCGGACCGGAGGAGTGGTCCGACCCCTGGGACCGCTGGGCCGGACCGGCGGTCCACGAGCGGACCGCCGACGAGCGGACCGCGGACCGGACCGGGGCGGACCGGGCCCTGACCAGCGACGGACCGGCGGACCGCGTCGTCGAGGACGAGCTGGTCCCGGCGGTCCGGGAGTGGGCGGTCCGGCAGACCGGACCGATCAGCCAGCGGGCGGTCCGGGCCGAGTTCGGCGTCGGGGCGGTCCGGGCCGCGAAGCTCCTGGAGGCGGTCCGATGAGCCGGGCCGGGGTGTTCTTCCACCGCATCGTCCGGGCCATCCGAACGTTCTTCCGGGCCTTCCGGACCGCCGGACCGGGTGCCCAGTCCAGGAGCCGGTCCGCCGGACCGTCCCGCCCCTGGCCGCGCTGCATCGCCTGCCACCGCCCCGCCGTCGCGGACCTCTGCCCCGAGTGCGGGGTGTGCACGACGTGCTGCAACCCGGAGAACCACGAGAAGGAACAGGACCCCACCGAGTAGTCCCCACCCGCCGCGCGGCCGCCTCGACCACGGCCGCCGGCGGGACCACCACGACGTCGACAGGAGACGACCGTGACCGCATTGGAACGACTGACCGAGCACAACCCCGAGAAGGCACCTCTCGACACCTCCGCCCCCGTGATGCCCGAGTGGGCCCGCTCCCGCGAGGGGTGGAAGGGCACGATCCGCATCGGCCTGCTCCGCGGCTGGTACCGCACGAAGCGGTTCGTCGTGATGCTGCCGAAGCTCCTGCTCCTCCTCATCTGCTACTCGCCCCGCGGGCTGGGCCGGCTGACCCGCAGCCTGGCCCGGTGGATCTACGACATGGATTCGGCCGAAGTTCGCCACGCCCACGCGGAGCGCACCGAGACGTCCGACTACGTCAAGGCCCACAACGCCCGCCGGGCGAACCTCCACGCCCGGCTCCTCGTCGCCCTGACCGTGCTGACCGTCGTCGTCGGCCCGATCCTCTGCTGGTACGCGCCGTGGTACCTCGGTGGCCTCGTCGGTTTCGGCGTGTTCGTGGCCGTGGTCAAGATGATCCCCGGCAAGTCCCCGTGGGAGTTCGTCGTGGCCGCCGGCCTGGGCGTCGCCGCGGGGCTCCTGCTCCCGCAGTACGTCTTCCCGCTGGTCCCGCAGCCTCCGGCGTGGGTGTGGCCGATCCTCGCGGTCGTCGTCGTCCTCGCCCTCGGGTGGCACGGCCGGCGACTCGGGACGCCGCTGGTCGCCGACGCCGGGAACGTCGCCCCGGGCGCGATCGAGAAGCCGAACAGGGAGATGGTGCTCGACGCGCTGACCGCCTCCGTCAAGGGCATCACCGACAAGCACCGCGACGCCTTCCGCGTGCACCAGCCGGGTGTAGCGCGAGCTCGGCACGGCTACTACCTCTCGCTCGAGCTGCCGCCCGGGTTCACCGTCTCGGACGTCATGGAGTCCCGCGAGGAGTTCGCGGCCGCGCTCCGCCGACAGCTCGGCGCGGTCTGGCCCGGCCGTGGCGGGATGCACCCCGGCCACCTGCGCCTGTTCATCGGGGACGAGCCGATGGCGACCGCGGAGCAGAGCGCGTGGCCGCTGGCCGAGTGCAAGCCGGTCGACGTCTTCACCGCGCTGGATCTATTCACTGATCAGGAAGGACGTTGGTTCGCTCAGCGTCTCGTCTACAACGCGCTGGTCATCGGGGGTGCGCCCGGCTACGGGAAGTCGTTCGCGCTCCGGTCGCTCGGGGTCGCGATCGCCCTCGACCCGCGGGCCCGCTTGGTGATCCTGGACGGCAAGGGCAACGGCGACATGCGCCCGTTCCGGCTGGTCGCCCACGGCTACCACGAGGGTGACGAGCCGGAGGAGATCGCCGACCAGCTCCGCGCCGTCCAGGAGCTCAGGGAGGAGATGCGCCGGCGTTCCCGGTTCCTGCGGGACCTGCCCGCCTCGGAGAACCCGGAGGACAAGGTCACGAGCGACCTCGCCGACCGCTACGGGCACCTCGCCCCGACGTTCCTGCTGGTCGACGAATGCCAGGTGTACACCGAGAACCCCGACAAGAAGATCCGGGAGGCGTTCATCGAGGCCCTGGCCGACATCGTCCGCCGGGGTCGGTCCGCCGGGATCGTGCCGATCTTCGCGACGCAGAAGCCGTCCGCCGACGTCATCCCGACCGCGATTACCGACAACTGCTCCGTCCGGCTGTGCTTCAAGGTCAACGGGCAGCGCGCGAACGACGCCGTCCTCGGGAACGAGATGCACAGCTCCGGGATCAAGGCCACGAAGTTCGGGCCGGACGACAAGGGGCTTGCGTGGCTGAAGGGTGACGGGGCGGAGCCGATCGTCGTCCGCACCGTCCACGGCCTGGACAAGCCGAAGGCGGAGGAGATGCTCCTGAAGGCCCGTGCGCTCCGCGAGGCCCGCGGTCTCCTCACCGGGTACGCCGCGGGGGAGGAGGCGGAGCGCGAGGAGGCTCAGGCCGATCTCCTGGCCGACGCGCGGGACGTCATGGATCACCCGCCGGTCAAGGCGATGCACCTGACGACCATGCTCGAGGCCCTGCACCTGCTCCGCCCCGGCATCTGGGGGCACCTCGGGGATGCGGAGGCCCTCGGGGATGCGCTCCGGACCGCCGGGGTGAACGTCCGCCGGCAGCTGAAGGTGGGCGGGAGGAACACCTCGGGCGTCCGCCGGGAGGACCTCGACGTCGCCGCCACGAGCGACGAGGACCCGGACGACGAGGGCGGTCAGGTGGTGCCGATCGGTAGGTGACCCGGCTGGAGGGGTAGGCGACCGCCTACCTCTCCGCCTACCTACCTGACCAGCGGAAACCCGCGAAGGTAGGCGAGACCCTGGACAGCGCGGAACCCCCGGAATCAGGCCGATCCGGGGGTTCAGGCGTCTACTGAGCCGCCTACCGCCTACCTCTCGTCGTCGTCGCCGAGGACCTTCCCGCCCTCCCCGCGCCACGCCTCGACCGCCTTGTCCGTGGCGAGGTTCGCGACCTCTTTCGCCGCCTGGTGCAGCGTCCGGTTCGTCGACTGGGCCAGGACGTCCACAGCCGGCATGGCGTCCTCGATCCGGGCGGTGACCATGTCCGGCATCGCCGCAAGGATGGACGCCACGGCGTGCTCGATCCCCTCCGTCATCGCCGGCAGGCGAGTCAGCCGGTCGACCAGCTGCGCCGCGAGCGTGATCGTCG
>NZ_JBEZDN010000098.1:0-30101 GCF_040648315.1 Pseudonocardia sp. NPDC049154 | reverse complement strand
GCTCAGGGCGGCCCCTTTCTCCTACCGGGCGGAGTGGCCCGCCCGCGGGCGCTTGCGGGGTCTCTGTTGGGCGGCGCCCCTACTGCGCCCCCACAGCGGTACTCGGGGTCAGAAGGTGATGTGCTCGGGGCGGATCGGGACCCGGCGCAGGGCCTTGCCGGTGGCGGCGCGGACGGCCGCGGCGACGGCGGGGCCGGAGGAGATCGTGGGCGGCTCGCCCACCCCGCGGACGCCGTAGGGCGCGTGCGGGTCGGCGTACTCCAGCACCTTCACCTGCATCGGCGGCATGTCGAGGATCGTGGGGATCAGGTAGTCCGTGAAGGACGGGTTCTTCACGTGCCCGTCCTGCACCACGATCTCCTCCATCAGCGCCAGGCCCATGCCCTGCGCGCTGCCGCCCTGGATCTGCCCGACGACGGCGTCCGGGTTGAGCGCCCGGCCGACGTCCTGCGCCGTGTCCAGCGCGACCACCTTGACCAGGCCGAGCTCGGTGTCGACGTCGACCACGGCGCGGTGCGCGGAGAAGGCGTACTGGACGTGCGCGTTCCCCTGCCCGGTCTCCGGGTCGATCGGGAAGGTCGGGCGGTGTCGCCACTCGACGGTCTCCTCGACCGGCTCGTCGAGCACCTCGGCCAGGCCCGCGACGACCTCGCCGGACTCCGCGACGATCTTGTCGCCGTCCAGCCTGAGATCACTGCGCTGCAACAACGCCGCCGCGCGCCGCAGGACCGAGGTCCGCACCGCCTCGCACGCCGCCTTGACGGCGCCGCCGGTCACGTACGTCTGCCGGGAGGCGGACGTCGAGCCGCCGGAGCCGACGCTGGTGTCCTTGGGGTGCACCACGACCTGGTCCACGCCCAGCTCCGTGCGGCAGATCTGCTGCTCGATGGTGATCAGGCCCTGCCCGACCTCGGCGGCCGCGGTGTGCACGGTGGCCACGGGCTCGCCGGCGATCGCCTCCAGCCGCACGCGGGCGGTGGAGTAGTCGTCGAACCCCTCGGAGAACCCGACGTTCTTGTAGGTCACCGCGTACCCGACCCCGCGCACGACGCCCTCGCCGTGCGTGGTGTTCGACGCGCCGCCGGGCAGCTCACGGATGTCCCGCTCGCCCTCGGGCTCGGGCGGCAGCGGCAGGTCGCGGACGGTGCGGATCAGCTCGGCGACGGGCGCCGCGGAGTCGATCACCTGGCCGGTGATGTTGAGGTCGCCCTCGACCATCCCGTTGCGCGCCCGGATCTCCACCCGGTCCACGCCGACCCGGTCGGCCAGCTCGTCCATCAACGCCTCGTGCGCGAACGCGGCCTGCACACAGCCGAAGCCGCGCATCGCGCCGCAGGGCGGGTTGTTCGTGTAGACCCCGCGGGCGTCGACGTGGACGCTCGGGATCCGGTACGGGCCGAGCCCCAGCGTGCCGCCGTTGCCGACGACCGCGCCGGTCGACGACGCGTAGGCGCCGCCGTCGAAGAGGATGTCCGCCTTGGCGTACACGAGGGTGCCGTCGGGCTGCGCGCCGAACTCGTAGCGCAGCCAGGCCGGGTGCCGGTGGACGTGCCCGAAGAAGGACTCGTCCCGGGCGTAGCTCATCTTCACCGGCTTGCCGGTGTGCAGCGCGAGCAGGCACGCGTGGACGTGCATCGACAGGTCCTCGCGGCCGCCGAAGGCACCGCCGACGCCGGCGAGCGTCAGCCGCACCTGCTCGGGCGGGAGCCCGAGCACCCGGCACACCTGGCCCTGGTCGACGTGCAGCCACTGGGTGGCGACGAAGAGGTCGACGCCGCCCTCGCCGTCCGGCACCGCGAGCCCGGACTCCGGCCCGAGGAAGGCCTGGTCCTGCATGCCGACCTCGAAGTCCAGCGCCACCACCACGGGGGCGGTGGGGGCCGGGTCGCCGCGCCGGATCTTCATGGCGCGCACGAGGTTGTCCTCACGGGAGGCGTGCACGAGCGGGGCGCCGGCGTCGAGCGCGCGGCGCGGGTCGGTGACGGCCGGCAGCACCTCGTAGTCCACGACGATCCGCTTGGCGGCGCGGCGCGCGGTCTCGGGGTGGTCCGCCGCGACGAGCGCGACGGGTTCGCCCTGGTAGCGGACCACGCCGTCGGCCAGCGCGGGGGTGTCCAGGTGCTCCAGCCCGACGGCGTTCTCGCCGGGGACGTCGGCCGCGGTGAGGACCGCGGACACGCCGGGGACGCGCAGCGCCTCGGTCACGTCGATCGAGCGGATGCGGGCGTGCGGGTGCGGGCTGCGGAGCGTGACGCCCCAGACCATGTCGTCGTGCCACAGGTCGGACGAGTAGGCGAACTCGCCGGTGACCTTGAGGGTGCCGTCGGGGCGGAGCGGGGAGTCGCCCAGCCTGCCCGCCGTCCGGGTTTCGGTACTGGTCATGACGCCTTCTCCAGCAGGGTGCGGTGGACGCGGGCGCACTCGCGCGCCACGGCGTCCGTGTCGACGGTGACCACACGGTCGTGCTCGACGACCGGGCGGCCGTTCACGAGCAGCAGGTCCAGCGGCGGCGGGGCGCCGAGCACGAGCGCGGCGACCGGGTCGGCGACGTCGGCGTGGCCCAGCCCGTCGAGGCCCCAGAGAGCCAGGTCGGCGAGCTTGCCGACCTCGATCGAGCCGATCTCGTCCTCCCGGCCCAGGACGCGGGCGCCGCCGAGAGTGGCCAGCTCCAGGGAGTCCCGGACGGTCAGCGCGGTGGGGCCGCCGACGGCGCGGGCGAACAGCACCGCGTGCCGGACCTCCTCGAGCAGGCTGCCGGCCTCGTTGCTCGCGGCGCCGTCGACGCCGAGGCCGACGCGGGCGCCGGCATCGCGCAGGTCGCGGGTGCGGGCGATGCCCGCCCCCAGCCGGGCGTTCGACGACGGGCAGTGCGCCACCCCGGTCCGGGTCGCGCCGATCCGCTTGACCGCGGGGTCGTCGAGGTGGATGGCGTGGGCGAACCACACGTCCGCGCCGGTCCAGCCCAGGCCCTCGACGTACTCCAGCGGCGAGCAGCCGAAGCGCTCCCGGCAGAAGTCCTCCTCGTCGAGGGTCTCGGCGAGGTGGGTGTGCAGCCGGACGCCGCGCCGGCGGGCCAGCTCGGCGGACTCGCGCATGAGGTCGCCGGTCACGGAGAAGGGCGAGCACGGGGCCAGCGCGACCTGCAGCATCGAGCCGGGCGAGGCGTCGTGCCAGCGGTCGATCGCCGCCTCCGACGCGGCCAGTACGGCGTCCCGGTCCTCGACGACGTGGTCCGGCGGCAGGCCGCCGTCCTTGCGCCCCAGGTCCATCGAGCCGCGGCACGGGTGGAAGCGCAGGCCCACCTCGGCGGCGGCGCGGATCTCGGCGGCGAACACGTCCCCGCCCTCGCGGGGGAAGACGTAGTGGTGGTCGGTGCTGGTCGTGCAGCCGGTCAGCGCGAGCTGCGACAGCGCGCCGGTGGCTCCGGTGTGCACGGCGTGCTCGTCGATGCCTGCCCACACCGGGTACAGCGTGGTGAGCCACTCGAAGAGCGTCGCGTCGACCGCGAGGCCGCGGGTGACCCACTGGTAGAGGTGGTTGTGCGTGTTGACGAAGCCGGGGGTGAGCAGCCCGCCGCGCGCGTCGACCACGTCATGACCGGCGCGGTCCACGGCGGGGCCCGCGCCGACTGCGGTGATCCGGTTGTCCTCGACGACGACGTGCCCGCCGGCGATCTCCTCGCCGGTCACGGTCACGACGTGCGCGTTCTCGATGATCATCGCTTCGCCACCGCCGCGGCCCGCACGGCGTCCAGGATCTTCTCGTAGCCCGTGCACCGGCAGAGGTTGCCCGCCAACGCCTCCCGGATCTCCGGGTCCGTCGGCTGCGGGTTGCGCTCCAGGAGGTCCTTCGTGGACATCAGGAAACCGGGGGTGCAGAAACCGCACTGCACCGCGCCCTTCTCCACGAACGCCTGCTGCACGGGGTCCAGCTCCTCGCCCGCCAGGCCCTCGACCGTCGTGACCTCGCGGCCCTGCGCCTGACCGGCGGCGACCAGGCACGCGCACACCGGGGTGCCGTCGAGGTAGACCGTGCAGGAGCCGCACTCGCCCTGCTCGCAGGCGTTCTTGGATCCGGGCAGGCCGAGCCGCTCGCGCAGCGCGTAGAGCAGGCTCTCGCCCTCCCAGACGTCGTCGGCCTCGCGGCGGGTGCCGTTGACCGTCAGCTCGATCCTCATGCGACGGCGCTCCTGTCGTCGGTCCCGTCGGTCCCGTCGTCGTTGCGGTAGGAGTCCCAGGCCCAGGTCGCGGCGCGGCGCGCCATGACGGACAGGGCATGGAGGCGGTACGCGGCGCTGCCGCGGACGTCGTCGATCGGGGCCGCGGCGTCGCGGACGCGGCGGCCGAACTCTCCTGCGAGGCCCTCGGGCAGCGGGCCGCGGGAGTCCCACAGCCCGGCGGCCTCGAGTTCCCCGGCGAGGAAGGCGGCGGCCTCGGGGGCCGGGCGCGGGGTGGGCGCGGCCGAGCCGATCCCGGTGCCGACCTCCCGGCGGTCCGGGTGCAGCGCGAACCCGAAGGCGGACACCGCGATCACCATGGCGTTGCGGGTGCCGATCTTGCAGAACTGCTGCGGGCCGGCGGGCGGGGCGACCAGCACGGCGGCGATGAGCTCGTCGGGCTCCAGGACGCTGCGCTTGACGCCGGTGAAGAACTCGGCGACCGGCACCACGCGCGTCCCCCGCACCGAGGCGATCTCCACGTCGGCGAACGCGGCGAGCAGGGCCGGGTGGCTGTCACCGGCGGGGGAGGCCGCGCCCAGGTTCCCGCCGACCGTGCCGCGGTTGCGGATCTGCGGAGACCCGACGGTGCGCGCGGCCATCGCGAGGCCGGGCAGCGCTCCGCCGAGCTCCGTGATCACCCGGCTGTAGGTCACGCCGGCGCCGAGCCGGATGCGGCCCGCGTCGTGCGACCACTCCTGCAGCTCGGGGACCCGGGTGAGGTCCAGCAGGGCGGCCGGGCGCCGGTGGTCGAAGTTGAGCTCGACCATGACGTCCGTGCCGCCCGCGACGGGCAGGGCGTCGGGGTGTGCCGCCTTGGTCTCGAGGGCCTCCGCCCAGGAGGTCGGCGCCAGGAAGTCCATGGCAGGAAGTACACCGCCTGTTCGTGTCGGTCACGAGTCGCCGCCACGACGAACCCGTGGCGGTCCTTGGCGGCGCGGTTGTACGTTCCTCCAATGCTGCTGCGCGACCTGGTCGGGCGCCCCGATCTGAAGCTGCGGCTGCTGCACGGCGACGCGGCGGCGCTCGAGCGGCCGGTGCGCTGGGTCTACACCACCGACCTGCCCGATCCCGGCCGCTACCTCTCCGGGGGCGAGCTGGTGATCAGCGGTCTGGTGTGGCGGACGGCCGAGGCGGACACCGAGCGGTTCGTCGGGGCGCTCGCGCGGGCGGAGGTGGCGGCGCTGGCCGCGGGTGCGGCGGTGTTCCACGGGATCCCGGACGACGTCGTGGAGGCCTGCCGCCGGCACGACGTCCCGCTGCTGGAGGTGCCCGAGGAGATCTCGTTCGCGGCGGTGACCGAGTACGTCGTCGGCTCGGTCACTGCGGCCCGCGGCGACCGGCTCGCCGTCACGGTGGGGCGGCAGCGGCAGTTGCTGGCCGCGGTCGCCGGCGGACTGGGGCTCGACGAGCTGACCGCGCAGGTCGGGGCCGCGATCGGGCTGACCTGCCGGGTGTTCACGGCGACCGGGCGCGCCCTGGCCGCCGGACCGGAGCCGTTGCCCCCGGTCGAGCTCGACGCCGCGGTGCGGACCTTCCTCACCGCGGACCGGCTGCCCGCGGTCACGCCGGGCCCGGCGCGGACGGTGTTCCCGGTGGGGCCGTCGTCGGAGCTGCGGCCGACGTCGTGGTTCGTGGTGGTCGACGGCGCGCGGCCGGACTGGGACCAGGAGACGGTCGAGGCGGTGGGCGAGCTGGTGGCGATCGCCGCGCTCGACCGGGCCCGGCGCAGCGAGGGGCTGCGGCTCGCGCGCGACATCGCCGACGACGCGATCGCCCTGGTCGCGGAGGGGGCGGGGGAGCGGCCGGAGCTGCCGGTGCGGCTGCGGCAGGCGGGGCTCGACCCGTCGGCGCCGCTCGCGGTGGCCGTCGCGGGGTTCAGCGGGCCGGGGCGGGTGGAGACCGCGCGCTCGGTGTTGGTCGACGCGGCCGCGCACCTCGGGCCGCCGGTCGTGGGCACCTACGAGGGGCTGGCCGTCGCGCTCGTGCCGGGGGACACGGCGGTGCTCGACGCCGCGCTGGCCCGCCTCGAACCCGGGTTCGCGTCGGAGAAGCTCGCGGTCGGGGTGAGCCGGTCCGCGGCGCTCGCCGCGCTGACCGGGGCGTTGCAGGAGGCCGTGCACGCGCGGACGCTCGCGCAGCAGCGCCCGGGCGCGGTCGCGGTGGTCACGGCGTCGGAGGTGACCTCGCACGTCGCCCTGCTCGCGGCGGTGCCCGACGACGTCCGCCGCACCTTCGCCGACCGGGTGCTCCGCCCGGTCCTGGCCTACGACGAGCGCAACACGGCCGGGCTCCTGGAGACCCTGGAGGCGTTCCTGGACTGCTCGGGCTCGTGGAGCCGCGCCGCGGAACGGCTCCACCTGCACGTCAACACCGTGCGCTACCGGATCGGGCGGGTGGAGGAGCTGACGGGCCGCAGCCTCGCCGACTTCCCCGACCGGGTCGACCTCTTCCTGGCCCTCCGCTCCCGCTAGCCGTGGGTCAGGGCAGCACGACCACGCGCTGCGGCTCGCCCAGCTTCTGGTGCAGCGTCTGCAGCGCCTTGTCCGCCTCCTCGAGCGGGAAGCGGTGGGTGATGGAGCGGCTCAGGTCGAGCCGGCCCGCGGTGACCAGGCCGAGCACCGATCTGATCGACGCCGTGGTGAACGCGTAGCTGCCGAGCACCTGCAGCTCGCGCCGGACGAACACGGTCGGCGGCGGCAGGACGATCGACTCCGGCCCGATCCCGCAGACCACGACGCGGCCGCCCGGGCGCAGCAGCTCCGCGGCGCTCGCGATGCTCTCCTGCCGGCCCACGAACTCCGCGGCGACGTCCACCCCGGCCCCGCCGGTCGCCGCCAGCACGGCCTCGACGGAGTCGGGCCCGGGCTCCAGCACCAGGTCCGCGCCGGCCTCGGCGGCCCGGGTGCGCTGGGACGGCCGCGGGTCGACGGCGATCAGCGGCGACGCGCCCTGCAGCCGGGCGATCTGCACGGCGTGCAGACCGAGCCCGCCCGCCCCGACGATCGCGACGGCCTCGCCGGCGCGGACCCGGGCGACGTCGGTGAGCGCGTGGAACGGCGTGGCGACGGCGTCGGTGACGATGGCCCCGACGTCGAACGGCACGTCGTCGGGCAGCGGGAGGAGGGCCCGGGCCGGTGCCGCGACGAACTCGGCGAGCCCGCCGTCGTGGTGGACCCCGACGAGGCTGCGGCTCGCGCAGATCGACCCCCGCCCGGCCAGGCACTGCGGGCAGGTCCCGTCGGTGAGCACCGCGTTGACGACCACCCGCGCGCCCACCGCCCACCCGTCGACGCCGGGCCCGAGCCCCGCGACCGTGCCGGCGACCTCGTGCCCGAGGGTGATCGGCAGGAACCCCACCGGGCTGCCCTCGATCGCGAAGTGCACGTCCGAGCCGCAGACGCCCGCGGCCCGGACCTGCACGAGCACCTCGCCGGGTCCGGGCTCGGGGCGCGGCACGGTCTCGGGGGCCAACGGCCTGCCCGCTCCGTGGAACCGCGCCGCGCGCATCGTCTCGGGCATGGGTCACCTCCGCGTCGAGGCCGCCGTGGTGCGGAGATCGTCACCCCCGGCGGAGGCGAGGGCCAGTACGCAGATCTGCCACTTGCGCTAGTCGCGGGTGACGGTCGCCTGGATGAGGCCGTAGGGGCGGTCGGCGGCGTAGAAGACCTCGTTGGGGTTCTCCAGGCCGAACGGCGCCAGGTCCACCACGAAGTGGTGCTTGTTGGGCGCCGAGAGCGAGATCTCGGTGATCTCCGGGTGCGCCTCCAGCACACCCTTCCCCATCTCCCACAGCGTCTGCTGCAGCGCGAGGGAGTGCACGGTGGCGAAGCGCTCGAGGAGGATCCGCCGGACGTCGGCCCAGGACTTGTCCCAGTCGATCTCCGTGCCGGCGTAGGCCCACTCCGCGACGAGCGAGGTGGACATGATCCGGTCGTGGGTCTCCTGCAGGGTCGTGTAGGGGTCGGTGAGGAAGCCGGCGAACTCGGAGCCGGTGGACTTGAGCAGCACCAGGTCCCGCAGCCCGGAGACCACGCGCTCGCCGTCGCCGGAGACCTCCACGACCGTCGTCCGGATCTCCGACTCGCGGCGCACCCACGTGTGGTCGTGCCCGCGCCCGTCGACCGGCACCCGCTCCCAGGTGTGCTCGTCGACGGCGATCCGCGCCCCGGACACGGGCTCCACGTCGGCGACGAAGTGCCGCGCCAGCGTGAGCGCATAGTCCTCGATCTCGCGCAGGCCCTTCTCCTTGGCGTACGCGTAGCAGGTGTTCTTCTGCGTGTCGGTCGGCAGCACCCGGGACTGGTCGCCCCGCAGGTGCGCGTCGGTGAAGTCGCCCCGCAGCGCGGTCGTCACGGTGACGTCGCGGATCTCGTGCCGCGGCGAGTCGCGGTAGATCCGGACGACCCGGTTCTCCGCCTTGCCGTAGTCGTTGGCACCCAGCCTGATTCCCATGTCTAGCTCCCGCGGTAGGTCGAGTAGGCGAACGGGGACAGCAGCAGCGGTACGTGGTGGTGCCGCCCCGGGTCGGTCACGGTGAAGGTCACCGTGACCTCGGGATAGAAGTCGGACCGGTCGCCCGTGGCGAAGGTCAGGGTGTGGACGCCGGGGCCGGGCTCGGTGAACCGGCCCCGGCCGTCGGCGTCGGTGGTCAGCCGGTCGCGTTCGCGGCCTTCCGTGCGCAGCACGACGGTCATGCCGGCGGCGGGGGTGCCCGTCGTCGCGTCGAGGACGTGGGTGGAGAGCGTCATGCCCCGAACACCCGCCCCAGCCGCAGCCGGTTGATCGCGGCCAGCTCCGCGAGCGCCACGCGGCGCTCGGTCGCAGGGTCGTTGCGCAGCCGCGCCCGCAGGGTGGCGAGCAGGTCCTCGGCGTCCCGGCCGCTGGCGCAGACCAGGTAGACGTGCCCGAAGCGCTCCTCGTAGGCCCGGTTGCCCTCGGCCAGCGCGTCCAGGACCTGCGCCGGCGCCGCGGCGACCGCGCCCTGCTCCCGGCGGGCCGTGCCCTGCGCGGACCGGTCGCCGATGCGCGGGTGGCCGGCCAGGGCGGCGTCGAGGTCGTCCTCGGTGAGCGCCGCCGCGGCCGCACGCTGCAGCGCGGCGAGGCGGCCGTAGGGCCGGCCAGCGACGACCTGCCGTGCCCACCGCGGGGCCGAGCAGACCTCGCGGAGCAGCTCCTCGGCGCGGGTGGCGGGCAGGTCGTCGAAGGCCGCGACGGTCAGGGCGACGGCCGTCATCGGGCGCCCGACCCGAAGGCCCCGGCCCGCGCCGCCGCGATCGGGTTGGCCTCGGCGACCAGGTCCTCGAAGCGGCGGTTGGCCACCTTGGCGATCTCGATCAGCGCGGCCGCGTGCTCCTGGGCGGGGGAGTTGCCCAGCCGGCGCCGGCCCTCGCGCAGGATCGCCTCGCGGTCCGGGTGCTCGCGGACGCAGACGATCAGCGGGATCCCGAAGCGCTCCCGATAGGCCGCGGCCAGCTCGGCGAACTCGGTGCGGTCGTCGTCGGAGAGCCGGGTCAGGCCGGCCGACGCCTGGTCCTCGCGGGAGTCGTCGCCCTCGTCGCCGTCGGCCACGCGGTCGCCGCCGAGGTCGGGGTAGACGGCCATGAGCGCGCGCTGCTCCTCGCGCGGCGCCGCGAACAACGCCTCCTGGAACGCGGTGCGCAGGGCCGTCGTGTCGGCGAACGGCTTGCGGTCGTACGCCCGGCCGACGACGTCCGTCGGGCCCTGGAACAGCCGGCCGAAGGCGGCGGCGAACTCGTCGCGGCTCATGCGGTTGACCTGGTCGAGCCGGATCGTCGGGGTGCCCGGCGCGCCGGCGACGGCGGGGCCGAAGTCCTTGCCGACATGGTGGAACACCAGGTTGAGCAGGATCGCCGTGATGCTGCCGAGGGTGATGCCGGAGCCGAACACGATCTGCGCCCAGGGCGGCAGGGCCTTCGCGACGTCGGGCTGCGCGGTCACGAACATCGCCAGGCCCAGGCTCGTCCCGACGATCACGACGTTGCGGTGGTCGTGGAAGTCCACCCGGGACAGCGTCTGGATGCCGACGACGGCGACGGTCGCGAACATCGCCAGGGCCGCGCCGCCGAGCACCGGGTGCGGGATGCCCGCGACGACCGCGCCGGCCTTGGGGATCAGCCCGATGAGGATCATGAACGCGCCCGCGGCGGCGACGACGTACCGGCTCTTGACGCGGGTCAGGCGGACCAGCCCGACGTTCTCGGCGAAGCACGTGTACGGGAAGGAGTTGAGGACGCCGCCGATGGTGGTGGCCAGGCCGTCGGCCCGCAGCGCCCGGGCGATGTCCTCGCGGCCGACCCGCTTGTCCACGATCTCGCCGGTGGCGAAGACGTCGCCGGTGGTCTCGACCGCCGTGATCAGCATGACGACGATCATCGAGACGATCGCGGCGCCGGCGAACTTCGGCCAGCCGAAGTAGAAGGGCGTGGTCACGCCGAACCAGGAGGACTCGCCGACGGCCGCGAACGACGCGTCGCCCAGCAGCCAGGCCACGCCCGTGCCCAGGACCAGCCCGATCAGCACGGCGACGGTGGCGGTGAACCCGCGGAACACCCGCTGGATCACGACGATGACGGCGAGCGTGCCGAGGGCGTAGGCCAGGTTGCGGGCGCTGGTGGGATCGGGCGCGGAGCCGCCGCCGACGGCGTCCTGCGCGGCGACCGGCAGCAGCGCGAGGCCGATGATCGTGATGACGGTGCCGGTGACGACCGGCGGGAAGAAGCGGATCAGCTTGCTGAACCAGGGGGCGATGAGGAAGGTGAACAGGCCGGCGACGATCACGGCGCCGTAGATCACCAGCAGGCCGTCGGTGCCGCCGCCCGCCGCGAGCCCGATCGCGATCATCGGCGACACCGCGGTGAACGTGACGCCCTGCAGCAGCGGCAGCCGGACGCCGACCTTCCAGAACCCCACGGACTGGATGATCGACGCGATGCCGCAGGTGAAGAGGTCGGCGTTGATCAGGTGGATGAGCTCGCGCTCCGACAGGCCGATCGCGCCGGCCAGCAGGATCGGCACGATGACCGCGCCGGCGTAGAAGGCGAGCACGTGCTGGACGCCGTAGACGGCGAGCTTGCCGGCGGGCAGCACCTCGTCGACCGGGTGCGGTCTGCGGCCGGACTTGCGCGGACGGGATCGGGCGGTAGCGCGCACGGGCACCTCGCAGGGGGTGGTGTGGGACGCGTCATACCTTCCGTGCCCGGTCCCGCCTCCGGCAGGCACCGCGAGCACGAACGCGCGGGCCGCCCCACCCCGTCCTTTGTGCGATCCGACAGTGCTCCGCCGGGGACCGCGGCGCCGGGCGGCGCGGTGGGGCTCCACGCCGTCCCGGAGGTCCGGTGTGTGGCGGGAGCGACAGTTGCGCGTTCATGCTCTTGACAACCGGTTCGGGTGACGGGTTGAGTGCGGGGAGTCCATCCAGAGCGGCCGAGAGACCCGGCTCGACGACGCCGCAGCAACCCGCGCCCCACGGCGCAGGGTGCTACCGCCGGGACCGATGGGAGCGGTATGTCGAGCCGAGTGCTGCGGGTGCCCGCGCGCCGGCAGCTGCGCTGCTGGTGGACGCGCCGCCGGCACGTCGACCTCTGCCGCACGCACACCGCGCTCTGTCGCTGACCCACCGCCGCGTTCACGGCCGCGCCCTCGCGCGGACCGTCCGTCCACAGCGTCCCGGTGTGCCCTGCGCACACCGGCCGGGGGGTCGCTCATGCCTGCCTGTCCGTACCGATGTGCCCGCGCCGGAGGCGCGCGGTGACCGTCCCGCTGGAGATCCGGCGGGTCGACTACACCGATCCGCTCGTCCTGCCGATGCTCGTCGAGCTCGACCACGAGTACTGGACGCGGTACCGCCACACCCTCGGTGACCTCGCGGAGGAGACGCGGCGCGAGCGCGCCCGGTTCGCGCCGCCGGACGGCGGGCTGATCCTGCTGCTGGAGGAGGGCGTGCCCGTCGCGGGCGGCGCCTTCCGCCGGTGGGACGCGAACACCGCCGAGCTCAAGCGGATCTGGACGGACTCCGCGCACCGCCGGCGCGGCCTGGCCCGGCGGGTGCTGGCGGAGCTCGAGACCGAGATCGCGGCGCGCGGCTACGGCCGGATCTACCTGACCACCGGCCCGCGCCAACCGGAGGCGCAGCAGCTGTACCTGGCCACCGGCTACACCCCGCTGTACGACCGCTCCCTCCCTCCCGAGGAGGTCGGCGCGCACCCCTTCGAGAAGCACCTGACCGGAGACCGTGATGAGTGAGCTCGCCACCGCGCACGCCCCGCCCGCCCGCGACGAGGGCCCGGACGACGACGCCGACCTCACGATCGTCCAGGCCCGCCACCCGTGGCGCTGGGTGGCGACCGCCGCGGTCGCCGTGCTGGTGGCGATGGCGCTGCACGCCCTGGTGACCAACCCGGCGTGGGACTGGGCGACCGTCGGGCAGTACCTCTTCGCGCCGTCGATCATCCGCGCGGTGCTGCTGACCCTGCAGCTGACGGTGCTCGGCATCGTGGTCGGCTTCGTGCTCGGGACGGTCCTCGCGGTCATGCGGCTGTCGCCGAACCCGCTGCTGCGGGCGGTGAGCTGGACCTACATCTGGATCTTCCGGTCCGTCCCGCTGATCCTGCAGCTGCTGTTCTGGTACAACCTCGCGCTGCTCTACGAGGCGATCTCGTTCGGCGTGCCGTTCGGTCCGGCCCTCTTCGAGATCGGCACGATGGACCTGGTCGGCCCGGTCACCGCCGCGGTGCTGGGGCTCGCGCTGCACCAGGCCGCCTACGCCGCGGAGGTCGTGCGCTCCGGCTTCCTCGGCATCGACCAGGGCCAGCTCGAGGCCGCCGCCGCGCTGGGCATCCCGCGCTGGCGCCGGTTCCGCCGCATCCAGCTCCCGCAGGCCATGCGCACCATCGTCCCGACGGCGGCGAACGAGCTGATCGGCCTGGTCAAGGGCACGTCGGTGGTCTACATCATGGCGTTGTCCGAGCTCTTCTACCAGGTGCAGGTGATCTACACCCGGACCGGCCGCGTGATCCCGATGCTGCTGGTCGCGGCGGTCTGGTACCTGGTGCTGACCACCGTGCTGTCGATCGGGCAGTTCTACGTGGAGCGGCACTACGCCAAGGGTGCGCTGCGCGTGCTGCCGCCGACGCCGCTGCAGCGGCTGCGGGCCACGCTCGCGAGGTTCCGCCGGGAGGTGACGGCGTGAGCGCCGCGCCGATGGTCGACCTGCGGGGCGTGCACAAGAGCTTCGGCGGGATCGAGGTGCTGCGCGGGGTCGACCTCACGGTCCGGCCCGGCGAGGTCACGGTGGTGCTCGGGCCGTCCGGCTCCGGCAAGTCCACGCTGCTGCGCACCATCAACCACCTGGAGAAGGTCGACCGCGGGTTCGTCCGGGTCGACGGCGAGCTGATCGGGTACCGGCGCTCGGGCCGCAAGCTGCACGAGCTGCCCGAGCGGCAGATCCTGCGCCAGCGCAGCCACATCGGCTTCGTGTTCCAGAACTTCAACCTGTTCCCGCACCTCACCGTGCTCGACAACGTCGCCGAGGCGCCGATCTCCGCGCAGGGCCGGGACCGGGCGACCGTGCTCACCGAGGCCCGCGAGCTGCTCGACCGCGTCGGGCTCGTCGACAAGGTGGACGAGTACCCGCGCCGGCTCTCCGGCGGCCAGCAGCAGCGCGTCGCGATCGCCAGGGCGCTCGCGCTGCGACCCAAGCTCCTGCTGTTCGACGAGCCCACCTCGGCGCTGGACCCCGAGCTGGTCGGGGAGGTCCTCGACGTCATGCGCGACCTCGCCCGCAGCGGCACCACGATGGTCGTCGTCACCCACGAGATCGGCTTCGCCCGCGAGGCCGCCGACACCGTGGTGTTCCTCGACGAGGGCCGCGTCGTCGAGCAGGGAACGCCCGCCCAGGTCCTCGACGACCCCCGCGAACCCCGTACCCGCGCCTTCCTCGGCGCCGTCCTGCGCTGATCCGGCGCGCCCCACCCGACCGAAGGAACCCCATGTCCCGCATCCCCCGGCCGCTTCGCCACCTGCGGCTCACCGCCGTCGCCCTCCTCGTCCCGGTGCTGGCGGCCGTGGCCTGCTCCGGGCCGGACCCCGACCAGGCCGCGGCCCCGCCGTCGGCCGGCGGCGCCACCGTCAACACCAGCCCCGAGCAGAACCGGGTGCGGGCCGAGAAGGTCGACGCCATCGCCGCGAAGGTGCCGCAGGCGATCCGCGACCGCGGCACCCTCGTCGTGGGCACCACCGGCAGCGGGAACCCGCCGCTGTCCTTCCGCGCCGACGACGACCGCACGGTCATCGGCGTCGAGCCCGACCTCGCACAGCTCGTCGCCGACACCCTCGGCCTGCAGCTCGACCTGCAGCCGACCTCGTGGGAGAACCTCTTCCTCGCCGTCGAGTCCGGGCAGTACGACGCCGGCTTCTCGAACATCACGGTGACCGAGGAGCGCAAGGACAAGTACGACTTCGCCACCTACCGCGTGGACACGGTGTCCTTCGAGGCGACGAACGCCGGGAAGGTGCAGCGGATCGAGAAGCCGGCCGACATCTCGGGGCTGACCATCGGCGTGGGCTCGGGGACGAACCAGGAGCAGATCCTGGTCGGCTGGAACGCGGAGAACGAGAAGGCGGGCCTCGCGCCGGCGACGATCCAGTACTACCAGAACGTCGGCGACTACTACCTCGCCCTCGACTCCGGCCGCCTCGACGCCTACTTCGGGCCGAACCCGGGCGTGGCGTACCACGTCGCGACAGGCGGCAAGACGAAGATCGTCGGCTCCGTCAACGGCGGGGGCGGCAGCGTGCAGGCCGACATCGCGGCGATGACCGAGAAGGACAACGGGCTGGTCACGGCGCTGAACGAGGCCCTGAACTCGGTGATCGCGAACGGGAAGTACACCGAGGTCCTCGGCCGCTGGAACCTGACGAACGAAGCGCTGCAGACGTCCGTCGTCAACCCGCCCGGCCTGCCGCGCAAGGCCGCGTCCTGATCCCGTCCTTCTCGCCCGAGGAGCACCCATGAGCCGCCCCCTGCACCTCGCCGTCGAGCTCGACGGCGAGGGCGCCCATCCCGCGGCGTGGCGCCGGGCCTCGCACGCCCCCGCCGCGCTGCTCACACCCGAGCGCGTCCGCGCGCTCGCCCAGGTCGCCGAGAACGCCGGTGTCACGATCGCGACCTTCGACGACTCGCTGCTCCCGCCCGGCGGGGTGGGACCGGTCGGGCGGATCGGCGCGGTGGAGCGGGCCGCCTTCGCCGCAGTGCACACCAGCGTGCTCGGCCTCGCGCCCGTCGTGTCCACGACGTACTCCGAGCCGTTCCACGTCTCGTCGCAGCTCGCCTCGCTCGACTTCGCCGCCACCGGCCGGGCCGGCTGGCTCGTCGGGGCGACGGACGACGCGGCGGCCGCCCGTGCCCTGGGGCGCCCGGTCGTCGAGGGCGGGGCGGCGCTGCGCCGCGAGGCCCGCGACGCGGTGCGGGTGGCGCGGGATCTCTGGGACTCCTGGGAGGACGACGCCGCCGTCCGCGACGTCGACACCGGTCGCTACCTGGACCGGGACAAGCTGCACTACATCGACTTCGTCGGCGAGACGTACTCGGTGAAGGGCCCGGCGATCGTGCCGCGGCCGCCGCAGGGGCAGCTCGTGATGCTCGCACCCGAGGGTCTGCTGCCCACGGGGGTGGCCGACGTCGAGCTGGTGGAGGGCCGCTCCGTCGCCGATCTCGCCGGGGACGGCGCCGGGCTGCGCTTCGCCGAGCTCGAGGTCGCCCTCGACACCCCGGCCCACACCGCCGCGGCGCGACTGGCCGACCTCGAGCGGCACGCGCCCTGGCCGGCCGGGCCGCGGCTGCGCTACACCGGCCCGCCCGCCGGGCTGGTCACGCTGCTGGAGGAGCTGGCCGGGGTCGTCGACGGGGTCCGCCTGTGGCCCGCGGTCCTCGACGAGGACCTGCCGGAGCTGTCCGCCCGGGTGCTCCCGGCGCTGTTCCGCTCCGGCACCGCCGCCCGCCCGCAGCCGGGCGCCTCGCTGCGCAGCACCCTCGGGCTGACGAGGCCGGCCAGCCGGTTCGCCCGGCACCTCACCTCCGTGGAGGGCACCGCATGAGCAGCACCGACTACCCGCGCCCGGACGCCCAGCTCCACCTCGGGGTGTTCTTCCAGGGCGTCAACCACTGGACGATCTGGTCGCTGCCGGAGAGCGGCTCGCAGATCGACTTCTCGTCGTTCCGCCGGATGATCACCACGGCGGAACGCGGCCTGTTCGACGCGTTCTTCCTCGGCGAAGGGCTGCGGCTGCGCGAGTCGGGCGGGCAGATCCACGACCTCGACGTCGCCGGACGGCCGGACGCGATCACGCAGCTGGCCGCGCTGGCCGGGGTCACGTCGCGGATCGGGCTGGTCGCCACGCAGAACACCACGTACAACGAGCCGGCCGACCTGGCCCGCCGGCTCTCGGGCCTGGACCTGCTGTCGAAGGGCCGCGCCGGCTGGAACGTCGTGACCACGGACAACGCGTGGACCGGCGAGAACTTCCGGCGCGGCGGCTACCTCGACCACGCCGACCGGTACGTGCGCGCCGAGCAGTTCCTCACCGTGGCCCGGCAGATCTGGGACTCGTGGGAGGCCGACGCGGTCGCGACGACCACGGACGCGGAGGACTGGGCGGACCCGAAGGGCATCGCGACCGTCGGGGCCCGGACGAGCCAGTTCGACGTCGAGATCCCGCCGACGCTGCCGCGCAGCCGGCAGGGGCACCCGGTCATCTTCCAGGCCGGCGACTCCGCCGAGGGACGGGACTTCGCGGCCCGCAACGCCGACGTCATCTTCTCCGCGCACGGCTCCGACTTCGACGACGCGCGGGCCTTCGCCACCGACATCCGCGCCCGGCTGCGCACCGCGGGGCGGCCGGAGGACGCGCTCCGCATCCTGCCCGGCACGGAGATCATCATCGGCGACACCGAGGAGGAGGCCGCCGAGAAGGCGCGCTGGCTCCGGCTGCACCAGGTCACCCCGGCGACCGCCCTGGCGATCGCCGGACAGGTGTGGGGCATCGACCTGTCCGGCAGGGACGCCGACGGCCCGCTGCCCGCCGAGGACCCCGTCGTCGTCGAGCCGACCGGGGAGATGGGCAGCCGGCGCTGGCGGGACCCGCGGGAGATCGTGCGGACCTGGCGCGAGACCGCCGAGGCGCGCGGGCTCACCCTGCGGGAGACGGTGATCGCGCTGGGGCCGCAGCGCGGGCACGTCGGCACGCCGGGCGGGCTCGCCGAGAAGTTCGCCCACTTCGTCCGGGCGGGCGCGGTCGACGGGTTCAACGTCTCGCCGTACCTGACTCCGGACGGACTCGACGACATCGTCGACCGCCTGGTGCCCGAGCTGCAGGAACGCGGCGTCTACCGGGAGCGCTACACCGGCACGACGCTGCGGGAGCACCTCGGCCTGAGCGGGCCCGTGCGGTGACCGGGGCGAGGCGGTGGTGACCGCCTCGGCCCGCCGGCCGGCCGCCGCCCTCTGGCAGCGGTGGCGGACCCGGCTCCGCCGGCTGGAGCGCGAACGCGCCGACGAGCACGTCGCCGAGCTCACGCTGGTCCGCGCCGTGCTGGTGCGGGCCGCCGTGCCGGGGGTCGGTCCGGTCGAGGCGGTGCACCGGGCGGCGGGGGAGGACCCCGTGCCCTGCCGGCAGGCGCTGGAGTACCTCTGGCACGTCCTCGGCGGCGAACCCGACGGGCCGGTGCGGTGGAACGTCAGCCCGGCGGTCCACGCGATCCACCTGCACGACCTGGCCCGGTGGGAGGAGCGGGCCGAGGGGCGCGACGCGGCGGAGCTCCTGGGGACCGCGCTCGAGCGGGTGGACGCGGACATCGCCCGGCTGGCCGCGGAGCGTCCCGAGCCGGCGTGAGCGGGTCGGGCGGTCGGGGTTCAGGTGGTCAGGGCGCCGAGGACGGCGCGGGTGCGGTCCCGCTCCTCGGCCCCGCCGACCAGGCTGACCAGCGCGTCGGTCACGCCGAGGTCGGCGTACCGGGCGAGGCCGGCCGCCACGTCGTCCTCCGTCCCGGCGATCACGATGTCGCCGCCGTCGGCGAAGCCGTCGCGGTCGAGGGCGGCGCGGTAGGACGGCAGGGCGGCGAGCTCGGCGTACTCGGCGGCGACCCGGGCGCGCACCGCGTCGGGCCGGTCCGTCACGGCCACCGGCAGGCCCGCGACGACCCGTGGTGCACCTCGGCCCGCCTCGTCCGCGGCCTTCGTGACCAGCGGGACCACGTGGTCGCCGAGCGTCCGCGGGCCCGCCAGGAACGTGATCGTGCCGGCGGTCCGCTCGCCCGCGAGCTGCAGCATCACCGGCCCGAGCGCCCCGAGCAGGACCGGCACCGGCGGCTCGGCACCGGGCACCGCGGTGTCGTCCGGGCCCGATCCCGGTCCGCTGCTGCCCGGGACCGCGCGGCCCTCGAGGATCGGCAGGAGGGTGTCGAGGTGCCGGCGAAGCGCGCGGACCGGACGGTCGAAGGGGATGTGGTAGACCTCGAGCAGGCCGGGGTGGCTCACGCCCAGCCCCAGGGCCAGCCGTCCGCGGCTCGCCGCCTGCACCGTGAGGGCCTGCGCGGCGAGCACCCGCGGGTGCCGCGGCTGCACCACCACGACGGACGCGCCGAGCTCGATGTCCGGCACCTCGCGGGCCAGCGCGGCGAGCAGGGTCAGCGTGTCGGAGGAGTAGCCCTGCGGCAGCCAGGCGGTGGGCAGCCCGGCCGCCGCGGCGGCACGGGTCCGTGCGACCAGCTCGTCGACCACGGTGCGGCCGGTGGCGTGCAGCTGCGCGGCGGAAGGGAGCCCCGCCGCGACGTTGAGTCCGATCCTGAGCACGAGGGCCATGCTGGGCGGTGCGCGGGGCACGAGCCAGGAGCCGCGGAATGGGGGTACCCGAGGTGACACGATCCGCCGTGGCGGCGCCCGACGCCGCCCGCCGCACCGAGCTCGGCGCCTGCCTGCGCGCCTACCGGGAGCTCACCAGCCCGGGCGCCGCGGGGCTGCCCGAGCGGGGCCGGCGCCGCACGCCCGGCCTGCGCCGGGAGGAGGTCGCGACGCTCGCCGGCGTCGGGCTGTCCTGGTACACGTGGCTCGAGCAGGGCCGGGTGACGGCCTCGCCCGAGGTGATCGACGCCGTCGGCCGGGTGCTGGGCGTCGACGAGGAGGGCCGCCGCCACCTGCGGGCACTCGCCGGACCGGCGGTGGCGGCGCCGGACCCGGACCGCGTCCGCGCCGACCTCGCGCCCCTGCTCGCCGGGTGGCGGGAGGGACCCGCGGCCGTCCTCGACCACCGGCTCGACCTCGTCGCCGTCAACGACGTGTGGACGCGGGCGTGGGGAGGCGCGGCGGGGGAGAACGCCCTCGAGGTGCTCGCCGTGCGCGCCCGCGGGGCGGGCCCGCTGGGCCGCGCCGACGACCTGGTCCGCGCCCTCGCCCGCCGCTTCCGCATGGCCGCCAACACCCACGCCGACGACCCGCGCATCGCCGAGGTCCGCGCCCGGCTGCGCACCGCCGTCCCCGACCTCGCCCCCCTCTGGGACTGCCGGGGGGTCGGCGCCTTCACCCCGCCCGACGTGACGTGGCAGGGCACCCCCTCCCGCGCCTACCTCCTCCACCCCACCGGCGAGCCCGGAGCGGCGGTGCTGGCGGTCGTGCCGGTCTGACCCGCTTGGTACGAACGCGCGATGTGGCGGGCCCGCCCACCCGGCATGCTCGGGTGCTCCGAGGGAAGGGGCAGGCGATGGCTGTGGTCTCGCGGGGGTTCCACGGGCGCGGGCGGCGCGACGGGCGGCTGCCACCGGGCCAGCGGGACGTCGGGGACGGGTTCCCGGTGCTCACCGCCGGGCCGACCCCGCACACCCCGCTCGACGAGTGGGACTTCGTGGTGCAGGGGGAGGTCGACGGGCTGCACCGGTGGACGTGGGAGGAGTTCCGGGCCCTGCCGCACGAGCCGGTCACGGTGGACATCCACTGCGTGACCAGCTGGTCCAAGTTCGACACCCGCTGGTCCGGGGTCTCGATCGACACCGTGCTCGAGGGCGTGGAGACGGCGGCGGAGTACGTCGTCGCCTTCTCCGACGGCGGCTACACCACCAACCTCCCGCTCGAGGACCTGACCGGCGGGCAGGCGTGGGTCGTCGACACCTACGAGGACGAGCCGCTGGCACCCGAGCACGGCGGCCCCGCGCGGCTGCTCGTGCCGCACCTGTACTTCTGGAAGTCGGCGAAGTGGGTGCGGGGGCTGGCGCTCACGTCCTTCGACGAGCCCGGCTTCTGGGAGACCTTCGGCTACCACAACTACGGCGATCCGTGGCGCGAGCAGCGCTATGCGGGGGACTGACCATGGCGACCACGCTCGACGACCTGCGCGGCCTCTTCGCGCTCGACCTCACCGACGCCGTCCTCACCTGCGGCGGCTGCGGGGCGAGCACCGAGCTGCGCGCGCACGACCTGTACCCCGACGCTCCCGCGCTGGTGGTGCGCTGCCCGTCCTGCACGGCAGTCGTGCTGCGGTTCGGGACCGGCGGCGGGCGGGTGCGGCTCGACCTCTCCGGGACCCGCCTGCTCACGGTCACCGCGCCCTCGACGGGCTGAGCGGCGGCGGTCTCGTCACGGTCGCCGGTGATCACTCCCGTCGACGAGGAGCAGCACGTGCCCCAGCAGACACTCGGCATCGACCTCTCCGGGCGGATCGCCCTGGTCACCGGTTCGACCCAGGGGATCGGGCACGCCATCGCGACCCGGCTGGCGGAGGCCGGGGCCGTCGTCGTGGTCAACGGGCGGGACGGCGGCCGGGTCGAGGACGCGGCGGCCCGGGTGCGGGACGCGGTGCCCGACTCGACGGTGCGCGGCGTGGCCGCGGACGTCGCCGACGCGGACTCGACCGCCGCCCTCCTCGAGGAGGTCCCGGCCGTCGACATCCTGGTCAACAACCTGGGCATCTTCGGCGCCACGCCCGCCCTTGAGATCGACGACGCCGAGTGGCGGCGCTACTTCGAGGTCAACGTGCTCGCCGGCGTGCGCCTGATCCGCGCGTACCTGCCCGGGATGATGGAGCGCGGCTTCGGCCGCGTGCTGTCGATCTCCAGCGACTCGTCCGTGGTCGTCCCGGCCGAGATGGTCCACTACGGCGTCAGCAAGTCCGCCGGGCTCGCGGTGACCCGCGGGTTCGCCAAGGTCGCGGCGGGCACGGGCGTGACCGTGAACTCGGTGCTGGCGGGGCCGACGCACACCGGCGGCGTGGAGGAGTTCGTCGAGCAGCTCGTCGGCTCGGACCTGCCGTGGGACGAGGCGCAGCAGAAGTTCATGCGCGAGCACCGCCCGCAGTCCCTGCTGCAGCGGCTGATCGAGCCGGTCGAGATCGCGAACATGGTCGCGTACCTGAGCTCCGACCTCGCCTCGGCGACGACCGGCGGCGCGGTGCGCGTCGACGGCGGCTACGTGGACTCGATCCTGCCGTAGGACGCAGGCTCAGGTGTCGGCCCGCTGGACGGCGATCCCGATCGTCATGCGTGCACCTCCCTGTCGTCGGGGCCGACAGGTTCCCGGGCAGTGGCGCTCCGACCGCCTCAGCCGGCGCGTGCCCCCGGCGCCCCGGTGAGGGCCTCGCCGAGGTCGCGGCAGAGGTCGAGGACGTCGGCGACGCCGGTGAGGTGGAGCGGACGGAGCACCCGCGGGTTCTCGCCGGCGACGAGGCGCAGCTCCGTCCCGGTGCTGGTCGCGCTGAGCCGGGCCAGCAGCAGGTCGGCGATGCCTAACGAGGCGAGGAGGGTGACCCCGGTCAGGTCGACGACGACCGTCGGCAGGCCCGCGGCGAACGCCTCGGCGTAGGCCGCCCGGACCCGGCCGCTCGTCTCGTCGTCGATCTCGCCGGCGAGCCGGACGATCACGGCCTCGCGCCCGCCGTGGCGGTGCCGGCGCACGGTCACCTGGACCTGCGGTCCGGTCGTCATGGACGACGACGGTACAGACCGGGAGCCGCGGCCGCGCACGCTACTCGGCCGACGGCCGGCCGGGAGCGGAGATGCGTGTCCGAGAGGCCATTGTCGTTGCGGCTGAGGAACTCTTCGCCGGCGGAGCTGGATCGGAGTGGCGCGAGCCACCTCGGGATGCACGTGCCGTCGTGCACCGGGCGTCGACCCGCGGCCGCTGACCTCGCTCGGCGGCGCCGCGGCGTGACGTCGCCGCTCCGACCACAGTGCCAGGTCGACGTCCGTGAGGTCGAAGCGCTCGGGACTCACTTCGCGACCGCGATCGACGGGGATCCGGCTCGGCCCACCCCGGACGTCCTCGCAGGTCACCACGGGGAGGCCCGAGGCGAGCAGGTCCCGGGTGAAGGGGTCGCCCGGCATCGGGTCGCTGAGCACCAGGCCGTCGACGCGGGGAGCCGCCCGCGGTCGCCGGTCAGGACGGTGACGTCGCGCTCGTGCGCGGCGGCGTGCTCGAGCACGCCGAACACGAACTCCATGTAGTACGCCGACGGCGTCGGATTCTGCGGCGGGTGGATGCCGATCGTGCCGGGCCGGCCGCCCCGCAGCCGCCGGGCCGCCGCGTTGGGCACGTACCCGAGCTCCCGCGCCGCGGCCAGCACCGCGGACCGGGTCCGCTCCGACACCCGCCCCTTGCCCTGCAGCACGTTCGACACGGTCGACTTCCCGACCCCGCGCGCTCCGCCACGTCGAAGACGGTCGCGGGCCGCGGGTCGCGCACGAGGTGATCGTAGGCGCGGCGCGGACCCGCGACCGCGAGCGGCTCAGTCTCCCGCGACGGCCACCGGCGCGGAGCGGTCGGCGTCCCCCGCCGGCTCGTCCTCGACCCGACCGCAGGCGGCGAGCGCGTCGACGAGGTCGTTCAGCTCCTGTTCCCGGGTGCCGCGGAAACCGAAGTCGATCCCGTCGACCGCCGCGATCGAGCGGTCGACCTTCGCCGCACCGCTCTCGGTCAGCACCGCGAGGGTGCTCCGGCCGTCGGCCGGGTGCGGCTTGCGCTCGACCCAGCCCTCGCTCTCCAGCCGGTTCACCACGTAGTTGCAGCGGGCGGGGGAGATGAGCAGCCGCTCGGCCATGCGGCTGAGGGGGCTGCTGTGGTCCGGAGCCATCGCCAGGTGCAGGAGCGCCGAGTGCTCGGTGATCGAGAGCCCGTGCTGCTTGAGGGCCTTGCGGACGACCTCCAGGACCCGTTCGTGCGTCCGGAACAACGACATGAAGGCGCTCATGGCGGTCGGCTGCGGCCACCCGAGCTCACCCCACCGCTGCCGGTCCTGGGCCACGATCGGGTCGACGGGCTTCGTCGCGGTCCCGGCGGTGACGACCGCGGGCCCGGCCGAGTCGCCGACCCGCCGGCCGAGCTGGTCGATGAGGTCGGCCGCGTCGCCGTCGAGGTTGGTGATGGCGAGCATCGGGGTGGTGATCCCGGCGTCGACGTAGTCCCGGATGCGCGAGCGGCACGCGGTCGCGTCGCCGTGGATGAACAGCTCGTCGACCAGCGAGTCGGGGATGGCGGCCAGCGCCGCCTTCCGGTCGCCGGCCCGCCACGCGCCCCACATCTCGGCGAGCTCGTCGCCGCGTCCGAGCCACTCGTGGAACTTCGCGTAGGCGTCCACGTTGAGGTAGGCGGCGATGGCGCGCTTCGCGTGCTCGCGGACCTTCTCCACGTCCGACGAGCACACGACGAACAGCCGCGCGACGATCTCCGGTGCCGTGGAGCGGCCCTCGTACACGTAGGGCACGACCGTGCGGACGTCGTCGGGCGAGAGCCAGTTGAGGATCGCCCCGTCCGACCGCCGTCCCGCGAGGCGGAGCATCCCCGGGCGCAGGCCCGCGACCAGGACCTTCGGCCGGTTCTGGGGGACCACGCCGAGCCGGAACCCCTTGATCGTGAAGCTCGGGGTCTCCATGTCGACCTTCTCGCCCGTGAGGGCGCGGTCGAGGAACGTCACGACGTCGCGGACCCGGCCGTAGGGGTCGTGGAACGGCACCCCGTTCCACCGTTCGACGATGACGTCCGACGAGGAGCCGACGCCGAGGAGGACCTGGCCGTCCGTGGAGTCGGCCAGGGACGCCGCGCTCATCGCCAGCAGGGCGGGCGAGCGGGTGTAGGCGGGGGTGATCGCCGTGCCGAGCCGCAGCCCGGGGTAGCGCTGGGCCGCCAGGGCGAGCGGGGTGAAGGCGTCGTGCCCGTTGACCTCGCTGCTCCAGACGTCCGTGTAACCCGCCATCACGGCCCGGTCCAGCACCGCGGCGTGGTCCTTCAGCGTCCGGCCGCCGAGAGGGATCGACAGTCCGTAGTTCACGAGGGCTCCTCGATCAGGTCGCGGGTCCGGGATGCCGGCCCTTGCAGGACGTGCGCTTTCTCGAGCTCGTCGATCCGCTCGTCGTCGAGGTCCAGGATCTCGCGCAGCACGGTTCGATTGTCGGCGCCCAGCTCGTGGGCGTGCAGGTCGCGTTCGGTCATGCCCGCGAAGCGGATCGGCAGGCCCGGGACGGTGAGCGAGCCCCAGACCTCGTCCGTGACCTCGCGGACGACGCGCCGCGCGACGTTGTGGGGGTGGGTGACGGCCTCGGGGAGCGTCCGGATGAGCTCGCAGGCGACGCGGTGCTCGGTGAGGATGCGGACGGCCTCCTCGGGATCGGCGACGGTCGCGAGCCAGTCCTCGACGAGCGCGTTGACCTCCTCGCGGTGCGCGGCCCGTTCGTCGTTGGTGGCGTACCCGGGTGCCCGGGCGAGCTCGGGGCGCCCGATCGCCGCGGCGATCCGCGGCCAGTCCCCGGGCGAGACGCAGGCGACGAACAGGTAGCGGTTCCGGCACCGGAAGAACCCCGCGGGACACACGGTCGCGTGGAAGTTGCCGCTCGCCTCGGGCACCTGGGCGCCGCGGGATCCGCTGTAGGCCTGGATGTTGATCTCGTGGAAGGCCATGTAGGTGTCCAGCAGCGAGACCTGCACCCACTCGCCGAGCCCGGTGCGTTCCCGCTGGAACAGGGCCGCGGCGACGCCGCCGAAGCCGTAGACGCCGGTCGCGGCGTCGCCCATCGCCGGTCCGGGCAGCATCGGCGGACCGCCGACCGGCCCGCTGACGTGCGCGACCCCGGACATCGCGGCGCCGATGGTGTCGTAGCCGGGCTTGTGCGACAGCGGGCCGCCGTAGCCGAGCCCGGTCACGGAGCAGAGCACCAGCCGCGGGTTGACCTCGTGCAGCACCTCCCAGCCCAGACCCATCTCGGCGAGTACGCCCGGGCGGAAGCTCTCGACCAGCACGTCGCTGTGCCGGGCCAGGTCGAGGATCAGCGCCTTGCCCTCGTCCGAGCGGAAGTCGAGGCAGACGCTGCGCTTGCCCCGGTTGGCCTGGATGAAGTAGCCGGACCGGCCGTCGCGGAGATAGGGGAGCCCGCGGGCGGGGTCCCCGGACGGCGCCGGCTCGACCTTGATGACGTCGGCGCCGTACTCGGCCATCAGCTGGGCCACCGTCGGGCCGGCGAGGACCCGCGCCATCTCGACGACCCGGACGCCGTCCATCGGGCCGCTCACGAGCCACCGATCCGGACACCCCGGCGGCCCACGTGCACGTCCGCCGCCTCGCGGTCCCACGCGTCCGACACGCCGTACTCGCGGAGCGGCCGCTTGCGGATCTTCCCGCTCGGGGTCCGCTCGAGCTCGTCGACGACGCGGAGGTAGCGGGGCACCATGAAGTGCGGCAGGCGATCCGCCGCCCACACGATCAGGTCCGTGCGGTCGAGCTCGTGGCCCGGCCGCAGGACGACGGCGGCGAGGACCTCGTGCTCGGACTCGCCCGGCACCCCGACCACGGCGCACTCGAAGACGGCGGGGTGGGCGTTCAGGACGGACTCGACGTCCGCCGAGGGGACGTTCTCGCCGCGCCGCCGGATGGCGTCGCCGAGCCGGTCGACGTACACGTACTGCCCGTCCGTGTCGACGTACATGGCGTCGCCCGTGTGGTACCAGCCGCCGCGCCACGCCTGAGCGGTCTCGTCGGGCAGGCCCAGGTACTCGCGCATCATGATCGCCGGCTCGGAGGTGCGGACGACGAGCTCGCCCGTCTCGCCGTCGGGCAGCGGCCGGTCGTCCGCGTCGACGATGCGGGTCTCCAGCTCGGGGCGCGGCCATCCGCAGCCACCCGGACGGGCCTTGCCGAAGTCCGCGGTGAAGACCGTGCCGGCCTCGGTGGAGCCGTACCCGGTGCCGATCTCGACGTCGAACCGGGCGGCGAACTCCTCGGCCTCGCGGAGCACCGGGGCGACGAACAGCCGGGTGAAGGTGTTGTCGGCGTCGTCGGGACGGCGCGGTTGCTGGTGGAGGTACTGCGCCATCGCCACGACCAGCAGCGCGTAGGTGCACCCGTGCTCGCGCGCCTCCGCCCAGAAGGTCTCGCCGGCGAACCGCGGCGCGATGTAGGCGGCACCTCCGGCGATGAGGGCGTTGTAGGCGCCGGCCCACTGCCCGCCGACGTGGAACAGCGGCAGGACCACCATGGCGGTGTCCTCGGGGCCGGCCGCGCCGAGGAGCTGCGGCGCACCGTAGGTGTAGGCGTGCGCCTGGGTGACCACCACGCCCTTGGACCTGCCCGTGGTGCCGGAGGTGTACATCAGCGCCATCGGGTCGGTGCCGGTCACCGGCGGCAGCGCGGTCGGCAGGGAGGCGTCGTCGAGGAGGTCGCCGTCCGCCACGGTGATCCCGCCCGACCCGGGACGCCCGCGGCCGCGGACGACGACGGTCCGCACCGCGGTGCCCTCGGCCGCGTCGAGGAAGCGCTCCAGGTACTCCGCTTCGACGACGGCCGCGGTCGCCCCCGAGTCCTGGATCTGCCGGGCGAGCACGGCGCCTCGGTAGGCGGTGTTGACCGGCACCTCGACCATGCCGCCCGACGCCAGCCCCAGCCAGGTCAGGGCCCCGTCGACGGTGTTGTCGGTCATGGTCAGGACGCGACCGCCGGCCCCGACGACGTCGAGCAGCGCCGAGGCCCGGCGCCGGGCGACGTCCCAGACCTGGCCGTAGGTGAGGGAGGCGGTGCGGTCGAGGAGCGCGACGCGGTCCGGGGTGCGGTGCGCGGCATCCGCGAGGACCTGGGGGACCGTGCGCTCCGCGACCGGCGGCAGGACCATGCCCGGGGGGACCGGGCCCGCCGGGGGCGGGGGCGGGGTCATGCGCTGCGCTCCGCCGCGAAGGCCGCGTGGCGCTCCTTCTTCTCCGCCGTGTCGCTCAGCATGAACAGGCGGTACTGGTCGACCCGCAGTGCCGCGGCGAGCGGGAGGTCGGCGGCCTGGAGCAACGACTCCTTCGCGAGCCGCTGCGCGGCCGGCGGGGCGGCGGCGAGGGTCTCGGCGATCTCCGCGGCCCGCTGGGCGAGCGCGTCGCGGGGGACGATCTCGGAGACGAGCCCGATGCGCAGCGCGACCTCGGCGGGCACCTTCTCGCCGAGCATCACCAGCCGGTGCGCCCACGTCGGCCCGACCTTGCGCAGGAGCCGGCTCATGCCGCCGGCCCCGGGCACGATGCCGAGGGCGACCTGCGGGAGGAAGAACCTGGCGTCCTCGGCCACGACGGCGATGTCGGCGGAGAGCACGAGCTCCACACCGGCGCCGACGCACCAGCCCTGCGCCGCCACGACCACCGGCTTGGGGCAGGCGGCCACCGCCTCCAGACCGCCGCCCTCGGCGGGCTCGAGGTGGGCGAGCAGGTCGTCCCCCGAGTGCGTGTTCGGATCCTTGAGGTCGGCACCGGCGCAGAAGGCGCGGCCCTCGGCGTCGAGGACCACGACCCGGACCGCCGGGTCGGCGACGGCCCGCCCGAACGCGGACCCCACACCCCGGGTCAGCTCGGCGTTGACCGCGTTCAGGTTGTCGGGGCGGTTCAGGGTCACGCGGGCGACGGGACCGGAGACGTCGTAGGACACGAGGGACATGCGCAGGGCCGCCTTTCGAAGGGGGTCGCGGGAGGTCGGGTCGCGGGAGGTCAGAAGGTCTGTTGGCGGGGGTCGAGCTCGCGCCGCAGCGCGTCGCCGACGGCGATGAAGCAGTAGGCCGTCAGGACGATGGCGATGCCGGGCGCGAAGACCTGCGTCGGCGCCTGGGACATGTAGCCGTAGGCCTGGCCGAGCATCGACCCCCAGCTCGCGGTCGGCGGCTGGACGCCGAGCCCCAGGAAGCTCAGGCTCGCCTCGGCGAGCAGCGCCGTGCTCATGAGCAGCGACATCTGGATGACGACGGGGGCGACGGCGTTCGGCAGGACGTGCCGCACCGCCACCCGCAGCGGGTGGGACCCGTAGGTGACCGCGGCCGGGACGTACAGCCGCTCCCGGGTCGAGAGCGTCTGACCGCGGATGAGCCGGGCGACGCTCGGGGCGAACACGATGCCGATGGCGCACATCGACGTCACGAGCCCGGGCCCGACGACGCCGGTCACGCCGATCGCCAGCACGATCGCGGGGAAGGCGAGCACCGTGTCGAGGACCCGCCGCAGGAAGATGTCGACGATCCCGCCCGCGAAGCCCGCGGCAAGGCCGAGCGGGAGTCCCACCAGCACGGCCACCGCCATCGCGAGCACGGAGGCGACCAGCGAGGCCCGGGCGCCGTACAGGAGCCGGGACAGGACGTCCCGGCCCAGGTCGTCCGTGCCGAGCGGGTGGGTGCCGGACGGGGTGGCGAGCCGGTCGGCGATGGACTGCGCGTTCGGGTCGTGCGGCGCGATCAGGGGCGCGAACACCGCCACGAGGACGAGGACGACGAGCACGCCCAGGGCGACGAGGGCGGCCTTCTCCTCGTGCCGCCAGCGGCCGAGGGCGCGCCGGAGGCCCTCGGCGCGCGGGGTCGCCGGAGCGGTCACGGTGTCGACGGTGGTGGTCACGACAACCTGATCCTCGGGTCGATGCGGCGGTACAGGATCTCCACGATCGCGTTGGCCACCAGCACGATCACGGCCATGACGAGCACGACCGCCTGGATGACGGGGTAGTCGCGCTGCTTGACGGCGTCCACGACGAGGGTGCCCATCCCGGGGATGGCGAAGACGACCTCGACGACGACGGTGCCGCCCACGAGCCGGTTGATGAGCAGGCCCAGCACGGTGACGACGGGGACACCGGCGTTGCGCAGGGCGTGCCGGACGAGCAGCGCCGTCCCGGAGATGCCCTTGGCGCGGGCCATCCGGATGTAGTCCGCGGTGAACACCTCGAGGAGTGCGCCCCGCAGCTGCCGCGCCACCTCCGCGACCCCGGCGGCGCCGAGGGCCAGGGTCGGGAGCACGGCGAACCGGAGGAACTCGCCCGCGCCGTCGCCGGCCCGGGAGAAGCCGGTCGCCGGGAACCACGGGTTCCAGATGGCGAACACGGTCACGAGCACCAGCCCGAGCCAGAAGTTGGGGACGGCGATGCCGAGCGTCGCGGCGCTGGTCACCACGCGGCCCTCGGGGCGCTTGTTCCGGACCGCCCCGACGATGCCGGCCGCAACCCCCACCACGACGGCCAGGAGCAGGGAGCAGAACACCAGCGAGAGGGTCACGGGCAGCCGCTGGGCGAGCAGCCCCGCGACGCTCTGGCCCGAGTACAGCGACGTTCCGAAGTCGCCGTGCAGGACGCCGGCGGCCCAGCTCCCGTACTGCGCGAGCAGCGGCTTGTCGAGGCCCAGCTGGGCCCGGATCTCCGCGAGCCGCTCCGGCGTGGCGTTCTCGCCGGCGATCGCGGTCGCCGGGTCACCCGGCACGAGCTTGATCAGCCAGAACGCCACGAAGGTGGCGAGCACGAGGGTGGCGAGGAAGGCGCCGGCCCGGAGCGCCAGTGTCCGGGCCGCCGCCGCGCGCCGGCCGGGCGGCCGGGCCGCCCCGTCCCGCTGCGAGATCGG